>CBDUHU010000638.1:0-2686 GCA_965366725.1 uncultured Kangiellaceae bacterium | reverse complement strand
AATTAATGGTTCATTTCATTGATAAACTGGTCGGCCTCACTAATTGACTTATTCATCTGCTTAATCAAATTTGTAACGTTAAACTCAATATTCTTAAGTTCGTCTTTAATTGATGATATCGCTTTGGCATTCAGGTTGTGCTTCAAAAAAAGCACATGATCATTAAACACTCTAAGTACTTTATCCATGCTGGTTTCAGCATTTCTCATTGCTTTTAGTAGACGTTTGTATTGACGTTTTGTTTGACTAAGTTGCTGCCTGCTTTTGCTCCTGAGTGATTCACTCGAGTATTGGGAAAGTTCATCTTCCCATTCGTCAAATAAGGCTTCAGATACGCTTTCAACATCATCTATGCGTGTTGATACTTCTTCTGCGGCTCGCTGGCTATTGACATACTCGTCATTGAGCTGTTCATAAAGATTTTCCAGTTGGCCACCGTCAAACTGAACAACACTTTTAAATTGCTCAAGTGCCGATTGAAACTGCTCTTTAGCTTCCTGCTGGCTGTCTCGTGTATTTTCGACACGGCTAACCAGTACATCTCGTTTGTGGATGCCAACTTTTTCCAGAGCGCCATAATAGGCTGACTGACAGCCACCAATCAACAATATCAGAATAATACAGATCAGTCGTTTTGTTTGACGAATTTTCATATCAGGCTCGGGCTCCGTTAGCATAATGATAGATTAGCGGTTATTTTCGAACGAAACAAGTAGTAAAGTTGCCTGTGTGAAGGAACATAATTAACTTGTCTGCTTAACCAACAAAAATTTTTCAGCGATTACTTTCTCACCATTTATAACAATCCAGAGAGAGTGTTCTCCTGTATAGTATTTGCGAGTGGATATAGGTTTAAAAGAAAAATATTTGCTCACAGTTTTCTTATTCTGATTGTATTCACCTTCAGATATCTTAAATATTTTTCCTTGTCTTTTGCCATTGGCTTTAACAAACTCAATAATAAATTCAAGACGCAATCTGCCTAAGTTTAATTGACTGGACTCAAGTGTAAAATCAAAATTTAACTTTTCTCCGACTGATACTTGTTTATTAAGAGAAAAGAGACTTATTTTTATGTGATTAACTGGGGTAAAACCAAATAGCGCTAATACTCTCTTGTTTCCCTTCTTTAATAAACTTCGGCATGCATGTTTTATTACCCAGTCAGCTTCTGTTGATTGACCAAGGAAGCGATTAGCAATTTCAATAACCGGCTCAGGGTTATCTTTTGTTATATCATTTAAATTATTGGCAACACTCCGGCGAACATATAGGCTAGAGTCATTGATAAGGTGGGTAATAATATCAATTACTCTGGTTGGATCTTTCTTAAACTCCGGTAGCGACATTGCCCATGGCAATCTTGGACGACATCCTTCGCTAGCCAGACGACGAAGATGTTCATCGTCAGCATATGACCACTGTTTCAGCTGTTTCATTGTTTGTTCGGGATATTTAAGAATAAAAGGTCTGATAGCAAACTCAGCGCTAGATGCAGGGGTAAGCTGAGCGAGTGCATCCATTGATTCTGTAAAGTCAGATAACCCGAATTGTTCTACGAAATCGGCAAATAGCATATGTACTAGCCCAGAATAATTCTTTGCGACAGTCAATAGTATTTTGAGTGCATCTTGATAATGATCCGGTAAATACTGACCCAGAGTATAGGCGGTTCGGTGCATTCTCGCTTTTAATTCTAGCTTTTCCCAGTCATCAGATAATGTGTCTCTAACGAAGGATTGATAATCAAAAGCGTTATACTGGCGCTTAAAATCTTTACCGATAGTGTTGATTATTTCTATCGAAAAACAGTTTTTTAATGGCTCTGGCATTGAACTGGTTCTGCTCCGATTTTACATGAAAAGAATCTACCGCGAGTTTTTATCACGACTTAAAGAACTGATAATGCCCCTTAGCATGCTTATTTCTGTGGCTGATGGTTGCGCCCTGCTAAATAGTTGACGGATTCGTTTCATCGTATCACTTGGCTGTTTCGTTCTCAGGTAACCACTTTGCTCCAGGCTTGTCGACAAGTGCTGGTAGAAGCCTGTGACTGCCTCCTGGGTTGCAAATTCAGCTCGCCGTTCAGTACCTGTGTCCATGACTTCATTGAGTTGTCGGAATAACTCATAGCATACAATTTGAACAGCTGAAGCAAGGTTGAGTACATCATATTCTGGATTTCCTGGTATATATAACATCTGTTGACATAAATTAATGTCTTCATTACTCATACCCATTCTTTCCCGACCGAAAACTATTGCGATTTTCTCTGCCGGGTTGTTTTTTATCCAATTTACCGCTTTTTCACAGCTTTTTTGCGGACGCATAAAACTCCTTTGCTGACGTGCGGTTGTCGCAAATACCTGAGTACAATCTTCGATTGCTTCTTGCAGAGAGTTAACTATTATAGCTCTTTCCAGAACATCGACAGCACCAGCCGCTCTATTTGTCGCTTCGACAGACGGGAACTCTTTTGGCCTGACCATCAATAATTCATTCAAACCCATAGTTTTCATTGCACGGGCTACCGCGCCAATATTTCCGGGATGGTAGGTTTGGAGTAATACAATACGAACTGATGATAAAACTGATGACACGATTACTTTCTCGTTGATGATTCTGGGCGAATATTATCACAAAGTGTAACCTAAGAGGAGGCCATAGCTGGACTGGTTGAAGGTAA
>CBDUHU010000637.1:0-2687 GCA_965366725.1 uncultured Kangiellaceae bacterium | reverse complement strand
TAATGATGCATTGAGGCGTCTTAAGCATCTGGCAAAACCGGGTAGCCTGATTCATATCATTAGCGACTTTTATCGATTTGATGATTCATGCCGCAGAGACTTGAGTAATCTATCTCAACATGCCGATATTCATTGCATATTAGTTAAAGATTCAATCGAAAGAGAGTTACCACCAGCTGGTCTATATGGAATAACCGATGGCATCAATAACGGATTCTTAAACACAGGACAGGAGTCTCTCAGAAAGAGTTACCAGGATGCTTTTGATGCTAAGACAACGGCAATAAAAGACTTCACATTAAGTCATCGGGGAATTTTTACTCAGGTGGATACCAACTATCAGCATCAGCCGGCCAACAAGGTGTCAGTATTCAATCTCCTGCTGGAGTGGCACCTTCTGATATTTCAGGTAATTAGAAATGGCAGAGCAAGCAAACCCACTCGATCAATTAAAAGATATTCATTTACCTCAACAGGTTGATCAACTTCAGCTTGCCCCTGGCTGGTGGCTAGTTATCGGATTATTTTTATTCGCTACCTTCTGGCTGATTTCAAAGTGGATAAAAAAACGTCAGGCATTAGCTTTGCTGTCGCCAGCAAATAAGGAGCTTGAAACCATTGCCCGGATGACACCTGATAATCAGGCTATCGCACAACTTTCTGCCCTGCTAAAAAGAATTTGTCTGATCTACTACCCGCAACATCAGGTTGCTTCATTGGCAGGAAACAATTGGGTTAAGTTTCTTAACCAACAGGCGGGCGAAGATTTGTTAACCGGAGAACATCTGGATATTTTTACTCGTTTAGCCTACCAGCCTAATCAAAATATACCGTCAGCAGACTGGCAGAAACTGATCGATAATTGTCGGGTCATTATCGATAAAATTATTCGTAAGTCTGCTAAGCGAGCTTTACGGGAGGCAAAGCGATGATCCAGATAGCTTATCCCTGGGTCTTTACCCTGCTAATTATTCCACCGCTTATCTGGTTAGTTAGTCGCAACCGACAACCACAATTATCGCCGATAAGAACGCCATTGTTCGCCTCCTGGCAAGCAATGCAGCAAAATAGTACGCAATCAAAATCAGGGCTAATGCATAAACTATTTTTATATCTGGTGTGGTTTTTTCTTATTTTGTCAGCGGCAAGAATACAATGGATAGACGATCCAATTGAGTTACCTGCAAGTGGTAGGGACTTATTATTAAGTATTGATATTTCTGGCAGTATGGAAGAAGAAGATTTAAAACTGCGCGGACAACCGGCAAACCGGTTGCAAGTGGTAAAATCAATTATCTCGCAATTTATTGAGCGCCGGGAAGGTGACCGCATAGGTCTGGTTTTATTTGGCGAAAATGCCTATTTACAAACACCACTGACCTTTGACCTGAAAACCGTCCAGCATATGCTGGGGGAAACAGAAATTGGACTTGCCGGTGCATCAAGAACAGCTATTGGTGATGGAATTGGGCTTTCAATCAAACGCCTCAGAGAGCGGCCAGAACAAAATAGAGTACTTATTCTACTAACCGATGGACGTAATAATTCCGGAGAGCTTGATCCCATTGAGGCTGCAAAATTAGCAAGCCATGCAGGGGTTAAAATATATACCATTGGAGTCGGCGCTGACGAAATGTATCAACGTTCGCTGTTATTTGGAACACGAAAAATTAATCCTTCTGCTGAACTTGATGAGAAAACTTTAACCCAGGTTGCACAGATTACCGGCGGGCGATATTTCAGAGCCAGAAGTACCAAAGAACTAGCCCAGATCTACCAATTACTCGATCAATTGGAGCCAGTTGAAGATGAACCGGAAGTTTATCGTCCGATTCAGGAACTCTATTTTTATCCGGCCATCGCTGCGTTAATATTTCTCTTACTACCGGTATTAATCGAATTACTCCGCGGTAAACGTTTCTTCGCTCAAACAAGACGTAAAAATTCTGATAAACGCGATTTTATTGGGAGACAGAATAATGCCATTTGATATTAATGACTTTCACTTTCTAAGACCTCTGTTTTTATTATTGCTTATACCTGCAATATTTCTAATTTATCAGCTAAGTCATAACGCAAAAAACCAATCAGCCTGGAAGAATGTTATTTCTCCCCATTTACTTGAATTTTTATTTATTAGCGGAGAAAAACAAAAATCACGTTCGACATTTTTGCTAACAGGAATTGCGGTTTCACTGATTATTCTTGCTATCAGTGGGCCAACTTTCAGGCAGAAATCAGTACCTGTATTCCAAACAGAACATGCCCAAATTATATTGTTAGATTTATCCTTATCAATGGATGCAACGGATGTTAAACCATCGCGACTGGAACGCGCAAAATTTAAACTTATTGACCTGCTAAAAGAAACCAGAGAAGGCACAGTTGCACTGGTAATCTATGCTGGTGATGCTTTTACCATTAGCCCACTAACATCAGATGCCAACACAATCGCTGCAATGGTCCCTACCCTGTCAAGCCGCATCATGCCTGTATTAGGCAGTCGTCCTGATATCGCCATCGACAAATCGATTGAGCTACTACAAAATGCCAAACACTCGCAAGGTGAAATCATCTGGTTAACAGACGGTGTTGAAGAGCATTTTGTTGAGCCTATTATCAGTAGCCTAAAAAACTCAGCTTATCAATTATCTATTCTCGCGGTCGGAACCGAACAAGGCGCACCA
>CBDUHU010000636.1:0-2689 GCA_965366725.1 uncultured Kangiellaceae bacterium | reverse complement strand
GCGCTCCCGGTGACTGCTGAGTTGGCTCGCTTTGATGTGATTGATAAATTGAATTTGCAAAAACTGGAGCAACCCGAGCTTGCTGATGCAATGGACCCAACAAAAGATGAAAAATATCTGGTGAAAGGGCGGGTTATATTTAAAGGCGGAAAAGCAAGACAAAAACTGGGACAGCTCAATATGGACATTCATTGGCAGGCTCTATTAATGGTGCTTTATGATGCTGATTACCAACCTACCCAGATATTTAATATTGATAGAGATATTATTGAGAAAGAGTTAGCGTTAGCCCCTAAAGATAAACGAGGGTCAATGACAGTTGCAAAATATAAAGCAATTGGCAAGTGTATATGGACTAACCAAGTTTGAGCCGTGAACAAACAATGCCAATTAGCGATGAGCAAGTTGATAAGTTATTAAGTGATAGCGGTGCTTTTGCCAAGGCAAACCCAGGCTTTCGCGCCAGAAGCGAGCAAAAAGCGATGGCTTTGGCTGTTAATTCTGCGATTAATAAGCGAGAAAACCTACTTGTTGAAGCGGGAACTGGTGTCGGTAAGACTTTCGCCTATTTGATTCCCGCAATATTATCGGAGCAGCAGGTTGTTGTTTCTACCGGAACTAAAAATCTACAAAATCAATTATTTAAACGGGATCTTCCTGCGGTACTTAAAGTATTGGAAATCTCCCCGCCAATCGCTCTGTTAAAGGGACGAAACAACTACCTATGTGAGTATCGGCTGGAGTCCACTCTTGCCTCTGCAAGGTTACCAGACCCCCTGACAGTAAAGCACCTGACTTTGGTTAACCGGTGGCGTGACAAAACACTTTCCGGTGATCTTGGTGAATTGTCTCCATTACCGGATAACTCACCTGTATTGCCATATGTTACAAGTACCGCTGAGAATTGTCTTGGGCAGGACTGTCCGTTTATAGAAAAGTGTTTTTTAGCGGCAGCGCGAGAGAAAGCCAGAAAATCAAAAATTCTTGTAGTCAATCATCATTTATTACTTGCTGATCTAGTCTTAAAAGAAGATGGTTTCGGCGAACTACTACCGGATACGGATATCTTTTTAATTGATGAAGCACATCACCTGGCAAAAACGGCTTATCAATTTTATGGAGATTCTATTTCCAGCAGGCAAATAAATGAGCTTTGTCGAGAGCTGGAGTTGGAGTATCGCACTCAGGTAACCGATAGTCGTGATCTAATGTTAGATGCGCAGCGCCTGGCTAAGGAAGTGAAAGAGTTTCGTCTGGTGTTGCCGCAGTTTGACCAGAAAGAAGACTGGCTTCCATCTTCTCAGGTAAAACAGGCTTTTGACAGCTTGGTCAATAAGATCAATGTGCTATATGATGTGGTTAAAGTTAACTCAACTCGAACCAAAGTTCTAGAATCCTGTTTCGAAAGGTTGATTAGCATGCGCAATACACTTGCTCAGTTTAATCATGAAATGGCTAATAGTGAGAGTCGAATCAATTGGTATGAAACCGCAAAGAGTGGTTTTAGGTTACATACGACACCGCTTGATGTGGCCAATCTTTTTCAACAAAGTAGACAGCGTTATGCCAGTTCAAGTTGGATTATGACATCCGCCACTTTAACCGTTAACCAGAGTTTTCAGCACTACAGTGATGCGTTGGGCTGGCAGGACACCCGAAGCCTGACTCTTGATTCTTCGTTTGATTACTATAATCAGTCACTACTATATGTTCCACGGGGCTTGCCTTCAACCCGTGACAAACGTCATTCTGAATGTGTTATTGATGCGATAATACCATTACTGCAACACTCTGCTGGTAATGCATTTGTGCTTTTCACCAGTCATCGAGCATTAAAAATTGGTGCGGAGAGACTAAAAGAGCTAGAGCTTTTTAATTGTCTGGTTCAGGGGGAAGCGAGTAAAGACGAATTACTCGCTCAGTTTATTAAGCAGGATAAAGCTGTATTACTGGCAACCGGCAGTTTTTGGGAAGGAGTGGATGTAAGCGGGGATGCATTGGTACTTGTGGTTATTGATAAATTGCCGTTTGCGCCACCGGATGACCCAATTTTAAATGCCAAAATAAGAGAGTGTCGAAAGCAAGGCGGAAATCCATTTTATCAATTGCAAATACCTGAAGCGGTACTTTCGTTAAAACAGGGGTGTGGTAGATTAATACGTAGTGTCACTGATCGCGGTGTTATTTGTATTTGTGATCCTCGTTTAGTTGGTAAACCTTATGCCGAAGTTTTTCTTAATAGTTTGCCGAATATGCGAAGAACCAGAGAACCACAATTGGTCGAAGCCTTTTTGACTGATATAATCAGCGACCAGATTAACACGACTGAAGATATTCCAGAAAATGGCTAAATTTTTATCAATCGATGCGTCTACAGAGGCTTGCTCAGTGGCCTTACAAAATGGTGACGAAATAACAGAACGTTATCAGTTAGCGCCGCGTCAACATGCCAATCTTTTATTACCAATGGTAGAAGAATTGTTAGCTGAATCGCAGCTTTCGATTAACCAGCTTGATGCGCTAGCTTGTCAGGTTGGTCCCGGTGCATTTACCGGTATCCGGATTGCTGTTTCTGGTGCACAAGGGTTAGAGAATCTCTGCTCGCCGTCGGTGCGGGTCTCGGATACGGGTTGCTCCGGATAAACATGCAGACCGTCGGCTATCTTCAGGTTCAGCGGTGGAACCTGGG
>CBDUHU010000635.1:0-2693 GCA_965366725.1 uncultured Kangiellaceae bacterium | reverse complement strand
AAAACTTTGGTTGGCACATGGGATTACTACAGTCAGAGAACCCGGCAGCTTTAACGGTGCTGAGTTTGTTCTCGATCATGTGAATAAAAGCCAAAAAAACCAAATCACCGCACCGCGAATTATTCCTTATTTTGCATTTGGGCTGGGGGCTGATAAGAAGATTACGACCACAAAAGAAGCCAAAAACTGGGTTAAGAAGATTGCACGACAAGGTGCAAAAGGTATCAAGTTTTTTGGCAGTCAGCCTGAAATATTTCAAGCCGCAGTCACTGAAGCTGAGCAACGCGGTCTTAAAACCATGATGCATCATGCTCAGCTTGATGTGGTTCACTTGAATGCGCTGGATAGTGCCCGTATTGGCCTGACAACAATGGAGCATTGGTATGGCTTGCCGGAAGCAATGTTTAGCGATAAACAGATTCAGGATTACCCGTTAGATTATAATTACAATAATGAACAGCACCGCTTTGGTGAAGCTGGAAAGTTATGGATGCAAGCGGCGAAACCCGATAGTCAAAAATGGAACCAGGTGAGGGATGAACTTATTGGTCTGGATTTTACCATTAATCCAACACTGTCTATTTATGATGCCAGTCGTGATCTTATGCGCGCAAGAAATGCAGATTGGCATGATGAATATACGCTTCCGGGGTTATGGCAGTTTTTTCAGGCTAACCGCTACACCCATGGCTCTTTCTGGTATGACTGGACGACTCAGGATGAGATTAACTGGAAAAATAACTATCGGATCTGGATGAATTTTCTAAACGACTATAAGAACCATGGTGGACGAATAACCACTGGAAGTGACTCTGGCTACTTATATAAAATCTATGGGTTCGGTTATATTCGTGAATTAGAACTATTGCAGGAATCAGGGTTTCATCCACTTGAAGTGATTAAGTCGGCAACAATTAATGGTGCTCAAGCGCTGGGAATGTCAGATGATATTGGTTCAGTTGCTATCGGTAAACTGGCTGATTTGGTTGTGGTGAAAAATAACCCAATACAGAATTTTAAAATTCTCTATGCTAGTGGCCACCGAAAACTGGATGATGATAACCAGAGCGTGATTGCCGGTGGGATTAAATATATTATTAAAGATGGAATTATTTTCGAGCGTGATCAGTTGCTTAAAGATATTAAGAATATCGTGTTAAAGGAAAAATCAACTAATGGCTAAACCTGGCGCAGGCGGTATTAAAAGAATTATTAATGCTGCAGGATATTCATATCAAGGACTAAAAGCCGCATGGAAAAATGAAGCAGCCTTTCGTCAGGAACTGATGATGGTTGTTGTTGCTGTACCAATTGCATATTGGTTAGCCGAATCAACCTATGATTTTTTATGGTTGGTGTTACCCCTGTTTATGATTGTTTTTGCAGAGTTGATTAATTCAGCGATTGAGGCGGTGGTCGACCGTATTGGTGATGAGCATCACGAATTAGCGGGACGTGCTAAAGACATTGGCTCTGCGCTGGTTTTTATCAGTTTTGTGTTTATGGCGGTAGTTTGGTTAATGCTATTGATCTAGTTAATTTTATCTAATTGATTTTATTCGTTTTTATCCCACAGACTTATCCTGGAAAAAGTCCTCTTTCAAGGAAAAAGAACTTTCTCCATCAATCAGCCCGATATTTTTCAATAAAAACACGTTTTTTGTTCAATATTTGCTCACTTCTGCCGATAACAAACATGTAGTTATGGGAAATTATCAGTAGTTATCGCCTTTTGGCTGGTGGATTCTGGTTAAAGTGAGCATTAACTGGCGTAGTATCAGTCAAAATAGCCTGATAATTTTCTTTTCCAGACCTGAAGTTATTAACTAAATTATCTAAATTGATTGAGGTTTACAAGTGGAAATAAACGACGCTTTAAATACTGGCCTCCAGGGATTTCAGGAAGCAACAAACAGAGTGAGTGAAGCAGCGCAAGACATCGCAAGCCAAACGGTAAGTGATTCGACTCAGGAAAGTATTAATCAGGAGGATCTGGTGACTTCTCTGGTTGATTTGAAAGTTGCTGAAGTTGATGCAAGAGCCAATGCGAAAGTTATTCAGACTGCTTCTGATCTGGTTGGTTCTTTGCTCGATGTAAAAGCTTAGTTCCTGAGTAACCAATGGAAATTTATCGGAAACTGAAATGTTAATTGCAACAGCACCAGTAGCAATACCGGTTTCAACTGCGCACCCTCCAACGGAAGCAGTTGCGAGCGAAGCTGTTCAAAAAACGCCAGTACCTGAAACAACCCCCGCAACTGAAAATCCAAATACAAGAAATAGCACCGATAATCAGCAGCAGAATAAAGTTCCAGCTGAATTAAATCGAGGAGCACAGCAAGAGCAGTCAGATGATGCTGATTCTGATGAATCCAGTGAGCAGTCAAAGCAGCAACAGGAGCAGGCACAACAACTGATTGAAAACCGTGAAATTGAGGAATTAACACAAAGAGACAGAGAAGTTAGAGCACATGAGGCTGCGCATGCCAGTGCTGGCGGTGCATTAGCTGGTGCTCCTCAGTTATCTTTTACTACTGGGCCAAATGGCAAAAGATATGCCGTTGCAGGTGAAGTTGCGATAGATACCTCGGTTGTGACCAACGACCCGCAGGCAACCATTAATAAGATGGCCCAGGTGCGTAAGGCTGCGCTAGCGCCAGCCAACCCTTCTCAACAGGATTTAAAAGTAGCTT
>CBDUHU010000634.1:0-2699 GCA_965366725.1 uncultured Kangiellaceae bacterium | reverse complement strand
TGTAAGCTTTATCAGTTGACAGCATTTTCTCTGGTAAATTGACAGTTTTAGCACTAACAACCGGCTCAGGCTCAACCATATCTAAATAGCCATGCTTCGGCTCCCTCAACTTCAACTCTTCAAGAAAAATACCATCATAAACACTATCTTCGATAACAGGAAAGCCAGCTCTATAAGCGGCATTAGTGGCTTTAAGTACCAGCAATAACTCATCAGTCGTTATCGTTTTAATATTGGCAGGGTTAATCAGGCGCTCAAGCTGTGAACCTTCAACTTTGAGGTTTGCAGCTTGTATCGCTAATAATTGCTCTTGGGTAAATTCGTTTTTCATAATTATCAGCCTGCTAATGGATTGAATAAAACGCTTGATAAGGGTTTCTAATAGAGAATAAGTGGGATTCTTTTCTTATCGCTTTTTCAGTCAAAGAATCATAAGTAAAAAACTGATAATTATTTTCTTCAACTGGTTGTTTTGATATGGCTAGCTGTTGTCCAAAAGAAAAAATCATTACTCGAAAAACCTATAATAAACTGCTAACAATATTATTGCTTAAGACTGCTTTTTGTTATGTAATCTTGCAACATATCAAGTTTATGCTGGTGAGTTTGCTCAGTGTAGACACTACGAGTTTCATCAAGTATCTGTCCGCCTAACTCTTGTTGAAGCAGGCGCATTGTTTTAACCATTCCTTCAAAAGCAAATAGTGGGTCTACTGGTCCGGGTAATGTCATAAAAAATGCAAATGCGGGGGTCTCAAAAGCTTCAATATTGTTTATATCAATAGTGCCAGGATTAATTGCGTTGGCAACGCTATATATCACTTTACCTACTTTACCAGCATTGCCTGTGTGGCGATGAAAAATTCCCATATCACCGTGACGCATTCCTTGTGATAACAACAAAGGCATAAAGTCTTTACCTTGATAAACCTGATCGGGTAAAGCTCTCAAGATAAGGGATATAACCAGATCATGAGTTATTTCGGTAGCATTAGTATCTGCTTTACTTTGCTCGTCTAAATCATTCAAGTGCATCTGTTCGGTGGGAGACTGCTTTGTTATCTCGGTGGTCTCACGCCGATTAGTAACACTTTGACCAATAACATTTTGATCAGTAACATTTTGATTAGTAGAAACTTTAGCAGTATTCTCTGTAACTTCATTTAGTTCTCGGATGTCTGTTGAACTGGCGTGAGCTTCTTCTTCACTTTTTCGAACATTACCAACGCCGTTAATATCAAACCCCTGGGAATCTAATTGTTCCGCACTAGCGCGCATTTTCTCGATCAGACGTTGTTTTTCATTCTGAATTTTTTTACGACGAGAGTAATCATAAAAAATAAAACCTATTAACCCAATTCCCGCAATAATTAACGCGATCCTGATTTGCCAATCCATCGAATTTCCAGCCTTCTATTGAGTAATCATCTTAGCAGCTTCGTCAACATCCACTGCTACCAGTCTCGATGCACCAGGTTCTTGCATAGTTACCCCCGCAAGTGCAGTGGCCATCTCCATCGAAACTTTGTTGTGGGTAATATAAATAAACTGAACTGACTGCGACATCTCTTTCACCAGTTTACAGAACCGCCCAACATTTGCATCATCCAACGGTGCATCAACCTCATCTAACATACAAAATGGTGCAGGGTTTAGTCTAAAGATAGAAAAAACCAGCGATAGCGCAGTTAATGCTTTCTCCCCTCCGGATAACAGGTGAATGGTGCTATTTCTCTTACCCGGGGGTCTTGCCATAACAGCTACCCCAGTATCTAACAAATCCTCGCCGGTTAATTCTAAATAGGCGTGACCACCACCGAATACTTTTGGAAATAACTCTTTAATACCAGCATTAACTTTATCAAAGGTTTCTTTGAATCGGGTTCTTGTTTCCTTATCAATTTTTCTAATAGCCCCTTCAAGCGTATTTAATGACTCTTCCAGATCTTCATTTTGGGCATCCAGATAAACTTTTCGTTCAGACTGTTGCTCATGTTCTTCTATCGCAGCCAGGTTAATAGCACCAAGTCTCTGAATCTTTGCTGCAACAGTTTGCAAGCGAGACTCCCACTCAGGCTCACTGGCATCTTCTTCCATATTGGCAATAATCTGCTCAATATCCTGTGCTTCATCTGACAAAGACTCCGCTTGATTTTTTTGCATGGTCGAGTTTTCAGACCATTGCATTCTGAGTCTTTCCAAACGACTTCGAACACTCTGTGAAGACTGTTCGGCATCGTGTCTTTGCTTTTCAAAGACTCTAATCAACTTATCGACTTCTTCAAGAGAGTCTCTGGCGGCTGCCAGTTCTTGCTCAGACTCCAACCTTTTTTCAAGTGCTTCTTCTAATTCAATCTGTAAATCATCGTCAGGCGAGTTAACTGTTTCAAGGTTCTCCTCAAGGGTTAACTTACGAGATTGCAGTTCACTTATTTGGCTATGCATACGTTGATTAGTTGACTGTACTGAATTAATTTCAGAACGAATATTTGCTACCTCAAGCTCAATTTTATGCGCTAAATCTTTTGCAGATTGTACCTGATTTCTAGCTTGTTCCAGAGCCTTACGTTTGTTGTCTTTCAGTTGAGTAAGCGCCTCACGCTGATCTAAATCACCCGCCATCGCATCAACCAGTTTTTCAAGCGACGCACGACTTTGTGAAAGGGATTGTTCAACTTCCTGCAACTGTCGAGCTAAAT
>CBDUHU010000633.1:0-2700 GCA_965366725.1 uncultured Kangiellaceae bacterium | reverse complement strand
ATTGATTTGACGAGGAGTGTTGTTGATATGATCATCACCGCGTACTACCTGAGTGATCCCCATATCCATATCATCAATAACAACAGTAAAGTTATATGTAGGAGAACCATCAGTTCGTGCAATAATCAAATCGTCTAATTCTTTATTGGCGATAGTTATCTCACCTTTAACAACATCTTTAAAAGTAACTACGCCTTGTTGCGGATTTTTAAATCGAATAACATGATCCTGGCTCAGGTCTTGTTGACTGGAATCGAGATGACGACACTTGCCATCATAACGAGGTTTTTCTTTGTTTGCTTTCTGTTGCTCTCTCATTGAGTCCAGACGCTCTCTACTGCAAAAGCAGGGATAGGCTTTGCCTTCATCCAGCAATTGTGTAATCACTTCTTTGTAGCGATCAAACCGCTTAGTTTGAAAGATCGGGCCTTCATTCCAGTCTAATTCCAGCCAGCGCATTCCATCCATAATCGCTTCAACCGCTTCAGGTGTTGATCGCTCTAGATCAGTATCTTCAATTCTAAGGACAAACTCCCCTTTATTGGCTTTAGCATGGAGCCAGGAATAAAGAGCTGTACGCGCACCACCTACGTGCAGGTAACCGGTTGGAGAAGGTGCAAATCTTGTTTTTACAGGCATTTAAAAATCGCTTATTAACAGGTTAAAATTAGTACTGATTATTTTATCAAATTGTACAACTAAAAAAATATTTAATTTAGTTGTTGACCAATGGGAATTTTGCCACTAGAATGCGCTCCGTACTGAAGACATGGGCGCTTAGCTCAGTTGGGAGAGCATCGCCCTTACAAGGCGAGGGTCAGTGGTTCGAGCCCACTAGCGCCCACCATGTTTAAGAAAGCCCTTGGCTAAATAGCCTGGGGCTTTTTGTTTTTGTGCTTGAATTATTTCATATTTTCACCTTATTAACCGTTGCCAGTGAATCGCTGACAAACGGCTAAAAACTTACACTAATTAGTAATTTTAATATTTCTTTTACCAATCCATTGGGCTAGCTTAACACCCGCCTGATAGCCAATATATGCGGCTATTAGCCAGTACCAGCCGTTGTTCATTTCAATTTGTTCAGGCCAATATAAAAACCAGGTGAAAGAAGGAATAAGATTAATTAATGAATCAATAATTAACCCAATTACTGCACCGACTGTAATCTGATCAATAAAGTTGGCAAAATCAGTGTAACTCTTTACAAAAGTGTAAACTTCAAGTGCCTCAATATGGAGATAGGTAATAAAAGCCATTAAACCATAGAAGCCTCCACCAAAAAATAACCACTTCTGATAAATCCGATTAACTTGAACTGAAGAGGTCTCTTCTTTATCTGCCTTTTTTAGCTGACGGAGATCTACATTGTCGTTATCTAATGAAAGATAGGCTTTCTTAATTGCCCAATAAACCAACAAAAAGGTAATAATCAATACAGGGAGTCCAGCAAATATCGCTGGCAATAAGTATTTCATTAGTTAGACTTTCCTTAAATATCAATAATCTTGATCCGATAAAACAATATAATAGGCTTTGAAGAGAATAACTAGCAAAATAAATGCGAAAGAAAACTAGAGTAAGTGACAATTAATCTGTGTCTTAAAATGACAATTAAATAATTTTCTCCCTCCTCAGTCTGGATATTATATTCAATAAATTTTTCTTGCTTACCTGATAGATTTTCATCACTGATGATTTAAAGTGAACTTTAGTTAAATTAACCGATAAACTAGAATAGGCTTGGTTATATATTCAGCATTAATCGCTAGTCCTATTAATAGGACTGAATAAGAATGATATTATTGTTCAGTTTTTGTTCATTGTGGATCACTGAAAATACAACAAGAACCTCACTATTTCTTTTAGCAAATTGTAATCAGGTGGAGAGTATGGAATATCGATCAGGTTTAGTTCTGCTAACATTGTTCCTGAATGTAGCATGCTCTAACCGCCAGCCAACTGAAATAAAGTCTGTTCAACATGAGTCGAAGAAGCCTGCAAAGCCGTTTATTTTTGAAGAGACGCCAATCCGACAAAAACTACTCAACCAGTTTCAACAATGGAAAGGTGTGCCTTACCGTTATGGTGGAATGAATCAAAATGGTGTTGATTGTTCGGGATTTGTATTTCTGACATTTCATCATCAATTGGGTAAATCCCTACCAAGGACAACTTTACTTCAGTCAAATGTCGGTGTTCCAGTTGATAACCGGCCATTTAAAACTGGTGATCTTCTCTTCTTCAAAACCGGAGAAAAACTCAGACATGTAGGAATCTATCTTGGTGAAAGCAACTTTATACATGCTTCAACCAGTCGTGGCGTCACGATATCTAATATCAACAACAGCTACTGGAGGCGGCATTTCTGGAAAGCAAGGCGGATAGAATCCTTATGATCATTTAGCTGCTAACAAGTATAAGCGGAAGATTATAAGGTAAACAATCCCAATTTAACTACAGTTGACTAGTATCAATATTCCACTGATTACAGAAATCCAAATCAAGTTCCGGCGACGCAACTGGCGGAACATAAATCGTAGTAATTGTCTTAACCTGAGCATCAATCAGTTTAGAAAGTGATATTTTTTCTATTCGAGGTTGCATAATCGGTAAAGTGGTCGCTTCGTACAAAATAATCGTTTGATTGTCAGGGTAGCAAGATTGCAGTTTCTGTTGGAGCATTTTTAGTCCATTTTC
>CBDUHU010000632.1:0-2705 GCA_965366725.1 uncultured Kangiellaceae bacterium | reverse complement strand
TCAGGGATGAGCGATAAATATCAACGATACATCTAACTGAAACTTTTAATAATTTAAGGAGCTAATTATGAAATACAAAAGCATATTGTTGTTTGTTTTGCCACTTATTTTTGCTAGTGGCCCGACAACTTCAAGTGAAGCAAATAATATAATCAAGCTAACTCATCAACATAAACCCAGTCATCATGTCGACGATGTTAAAGGGGTAATATTAGATCAATCGATTAGCCGGGATCTGATTGATATTCAAAACCTGAATAAGCCCCAAATTACAAAATCAGGCAAAGGCTTATTTGACAAAGTTCAAAACTCTGATTCACCAGATGCCAGTACTAACTGTATATCTGTTGCATCACTAGCTTCCTTCAGCGGCAATGAAAGAATTAATTATCTAAAAACTAATACTGATTTTAGTTGTTTTGAAAATAATCTCTGGGATGTTGCCGACACACATAAACAGACGCTTTTTAATACTTCCGCTATGATCGCGAGAGCGACTGAAGCCAGTGTACTGGCACAACAATATGATGCAACCAATAGTAATGGCCTGCGTAATTTTATTGCCTATCTCAGGGTCGGTTTTTGGGCAAAATCAGATAATAGAAGCACCCAGTTAACCAATGCAATGATCCAGTTTTTTGACTCACTAACAGCGAATGAAAATTACTACGCGACCAATGAACTGCATGGATTTAACGTGAAAGAAGTAATGATATTAATGTATATTGAACCCACCTGGCGCAGTCACAATCTTGCCACTACGATTAAATGGCTGAAACTTTATAATCCTGCCTGGGGCAGCAATATGCAAAACCTGCTTACCAAAGTACTGACATTATTTTATCGTGGTAGAAACGATCAATTGTTTAAAAATGCGGTAGAATCAGACCGCGCACTAGTCGTCGCTCTTAATCAGTTCCTGCTTGACAATGAACAGCTAATCGGTCACTCACGAGAATACCAATATAATGATGCCGCATCGGAATTTGCAAGGCTATTGTCCTTTGGCGGGCAAACCTATCAAGAAACAAGAGTTTTAATCAAAAACTTTCTAACCACTCACAGTATCGATGGTGATCGTACAACAGCCTGGATAAAAATGGCATCACAGATAGACGCTCATGATGGTGAAAATTGCGACTATTATGGAACCTGTAATTATCTAAAGACACTCGAAGGTATTGTACTACCAATCAACCATCAATGTAGCTCAAGCCTGATTGTTAGGGCTCAGGCAATGACAAGTTCACAGTTAAATTCAATTTGTAATGATCTAACCAATCAGGAAATCTATTTTCATCAAAAATTAAATACTAATAATAACCCGGTTGCGGACGATAATAATTCAACTTTAGAACTTGTTATCTACGATTCAAGCTCAGAGTACAAAAAATTCTCGGGGGTGTTGTTTAATCATAGTACTGATAACGGCGGAATTTATCTTGAAGGCAACCCATCCATCCCAGACAATATTCCACGCTTTATGGCGCATGAAGCAGAGTGGGTATTGCCAGAGTTTTTAGTGTGGAATTTAACTCACGAATATGTTCACTATCTGGATGGTCGATTTAATAAATATGGTACATTTTCTGATGGATTTTCACATGACACCGTATGGTGGGGAGAAGGACTGGCGGAATATATTTCGAAAAAAGATGATAATCCTGACGCACTCGAAGAGGCAATCAAAGGAACTTACACACTCAGTCAATTGTTTAAAACAACTTATGAACACAGTTCGGCAAGAATTTATCCCTGGGGATACCTTGCGGTTCGCTACATGTTTGAACGCCATAATAATGATGTTGCACACCTGCTAACATTGTTAAGAAACGGTCAATATGATGACTTTGACACGGCTCTTCAAAATATTGGAAATAGCTACAACTCAGACTTCAGTAATTGGTTAACTTCACTGCAAAACGATCCCGGTGATGATGCTATTATCGAGATTTTCAATGGAGATTCAACCACAGTCAATTCAGATGGTAGTGTTCTACCAGGTTATTTTGTCGATATACCAGAAAATACCAGCGAGCTGATAATACAAATATCAGGCGGAACCATTGGCGATGCCGATCTGCATGTTAAATATGGCGAAGAAGCAACTCGAACTAATTATGATTATCGTCCCTGGAAAAACGGTAGCAACGAAACAGTGACGATTACTAATCCGAGCGCCGGGCAGTGGTTTATTATGATTAGTCCATATAGAGACCAGCAGATCGCAGATGTCCAGCTTTCGGTAAGTTGGAGCGAGCCAGATATTATTAATTTTCCTAATTCATGCATTGAACAAACACCGGTGACCAGAGGAAAGTTAGCTAATAATCAGGCTGTTTGTATTGGAGCTTCAACTACTTACATAAGTATGTGGGTCTCCTCCAATGATAAAAGCTTGTTAAAGTTTTCCAGCGAATATGGTGACGGCGACGCAACAATCTACTATCGAGTTGGTGGTTGGCCAAGTACTTCACAGTATGACATCAAGTCTGCTACATCCAATAGTAACAAGGAAGTCATAAAAGCAGTTAACCCTGAGCGTGCCTGGCATTACCTGATGATTAAGGGACAAGGTACAGGTATGACTTTATTACCTGAATTGATTGATTGAAAAATCCCTTTCAGGCTAACTTTGTTAGTCCCCTGCTACCACTTAGATTAAACCGGGTGGTAGCTTTCTTCTCCAGGCAACACCATTAAGT
>CBDUHU010000631.1:0-2706 GCA_965366725.1 uncultured Kangiellaceae bacterium | reverse complement strand
ATTGGCTAGTTGTTTATTCAAATAAATTAGCCTCGCTGCAATTTGTTCTTTTGTTATTTTTTCATCCGCGTAAAGTGAGAGAATCGATAGTTCTTCTATTTTGATTCTTAACTTTTCCTGGATGGCATCAGGTTGCTTGTTGCACTGGGATTTTCTTTTTGATTTAAGGAGGTTTTGTTGATTAAATAGATCAAGTAAGTCACTTCGCATTGCACTGGTTTTATCAAATATTTTTTCTAAACGTCGATTTCGAAGTTCATAAAGGTCAGCATAGATTCGACTGGTTAAGTTGAAGCCCTTCAATGTTCTGGTGTAAAGACCAGCAGCTATTGGCGCGATAGCGAAGTTGGAATCTTTGTCAATTATTGAACTATCGACTAAGTGAGTATCCTGTTCGGGGAGATTTACAATGTCACCGGTAACTTGAATGTTGGCTTTTTTCAGGTTGGGAAAGTTAAAGCTAAGAGTTGTCGCTTGTTCATTATCAATACCCCGACATTGAGTTTCAACATCACTAAAACGTTCCCAATCAATAGCGATTTCATTGTGTCTGTATTTTGCCTGACGACTATCGGGTAGTTGGTTATCTCCAATCTCAATGTATAATAGTTCATTTGTTCCGGGGATCTTCCGGGTTTGAGTTTTTGTCTGCTGAGAAAAAGAAAATTTTGCAGGATTTTCCATTAACATCCTGTTGAATGCCTGTCGTTCTGCTGCTGTGGGGGTACTTTGAAACCTGATAAAAGCTTCTTCTTCACTACTTTCCGCTAAGTAAGTTTGCGCCTTGGCAAAGTTAATCAGGCTCTGGCTTACGCTTTCGATTACACTACCAATTTCACCTTTATCAATGGCATCAATACTTTTTAACATCCCATTTTTAAGTATAAAATGATGATTGTACTCGACAAGGTTACTTTGGGTTACAGGGTCAAGTACATAGAGCGCTTTTTCATCAGGAACTCGTTTTGTTCGGGTAATAATTTTCATTGACTGATGGTTTTCAGAGTCTTTCGCTGAAAAATTCAATTCTACTTCAATTGCCGTTTTTGGAAGGTTATAAGGAATACCTGTCAGTTCGATATTGCTACCTTCTGTTTTTTTTTCTAACTTGAATAGTTTTTTTTCTGAACACGCCAATAAGAATAGGATGATTATTATTGCAGTAAGTATTCTCAGTTTCATTATAAATTCTCCTGTTAACTCTCTTGAGTCGGCGTGGATTTCTCGAGGCAGTTTCTAAGCCTTTCGCTTAATGTGTCGGGAATCGATAAATATTGAACACTAGCATCACTTTTGTTGGTTTCGGAAGAGGAAACTATTGATTGAGCAGCATCAACGTGCGCACTGTCAGAGGCGTTATTCCCGCTCTGCTCTGATTCTGATGATTGATCGCTATCAATCGGTAATTTGAGAGGTTTCAGTAATGAAGCTTCAAGTATTTGTTTATTCTGTTGGTGAGTTAAATCCGCAAGCGCCTTGTTGTATAACTTCTGAGTATTGATAACAGTTATTGATGCCTGTAGACATTTTTCCATATCACTAAGACTTATAATTGACTCCCTACTTTTGTACCAATTGATTCGAATACAGTAGGCGCCTCCTAAAACAGCGACGATTAACCCAATAATCAGGGTGATGGTTCCCATATTGCGTAACCAGCTATTTTTCATCTAACTACTCCTTAAGTTTTCTATTTGATATACTTAACATCAATCTGCAACTGACTAAATTTAATCTCTATCGGTACACTAACTTTAGTTACCGCTCCGATAAAATAGAACGTGTGTAACCGCCTGCCCGTATTTTAAACTGAAGGTAAGTTCACTGTTTTATCAATAGTGTGATTAGTTGCATAACTATCTCACCTGATGGGATAAATTATTGAATGATAAATTGCAGAGGCAATTGATGGTTCGAATGGTTGTGTTACTTTTATAGCAAGAAATTATTGTGATAAACGTCGTTTTGCTGGTTTAACAAGATTAGACTCATTGATTGACCGGGAACGATAAGGAAATAAATATGAAGTTAACCATTGCCCACGGTGAGATCATTGAGTATCCCGCTGATGTGCTCATTTACTCCACTAATAGAAAGTTAATAATTGGGGCATCATTGCGCAGCCAATATGGCTATCAAATACAACAATTGCTTTATGAACAAAAGCAGTCAGGAAATAGTCTTGAAGCAAAGGTTGGTGATGTATTTGAAGGTAAACTTAATAACATGCGGTGGAGTAAAGTTCTTCACGCCTCGGCAACGGACTCAGATTATAAAACTGATCCTAGTGTGGTTAAGTCTGGTTGATTTTTATCAAATATTAACAGGTGTCACAATGGAGTATGCCGAAACTGTTCTCACAGAAATAAGAATCGTCTGTCATCAATTAAGAGATTATGAAGCTCTATATGGATTGAATACTGAAGGTTAATGATTAAATATTCTGCTTTTGAAGAACCTTTAACCTTTTTAATGAGTAGTTTCTAATGTTAGAGTAGCTAGTCTCAAACAAGTCGTTCTGGAGTAATGTTAAATTGTGGTCTGCTCCTACCATGAATACAATAAAGGAAGATAAGAAAATGGATAAAGAAATTAAACTGGATCGTGAACGTCGCGCATTTTAAACTTCCTTTTGGCCAGTGGCGTAGTTTGGCTTATCAGGGTGTCGTACATTTGATACCACAACCTTTATGTCGGATTTAATGC
>CBDUHU010000630.1:0-2712 GCA_965366725.1 uncultured Kangiellaceae bacterium | reverse complement strand
CAAGCTCATTTATATGTTCGTGGACATCAGAACCAGAAGTTAACTCCTATGCTTACTGATGCGTTGGCCTGGGGGGCTAAGTTACATTATGTCAACCGTATTGATTTCAGAAAACTACGAACAACCGCTCCTCAATTGAAAAATGATATATTTTGGTTAGGAGAAGGAGGGTATAGTCAGTTAGCTGTTAAGGGGACTATAGAGTCCATGATGGAAATTAGTAGCCAATATGATTACATTGTAATTGCCACAGCAACCGGAACCAGTCTGGCAGGTTATTGTCAGGGGATTTCAAAAATACCGAGGTTTCATCGTAACTTACCACGGGTGCTAGGAATTGCCGTGTTGAATAATGCAGATGAAGTGGCTGAAAATGTTAACCAACTAACCGATGGAAAAGTCGTTCCTGAAGTCATTAATGGGTATGAATTTGGTGGCTATGCCAGGACAACGCCAGAGCTATTGTCATTTATGCAGCAGTTTGAGCAAGAACATTCGATACAACTTGAGCCTGTCTATAATGGAAAATCCTTCTACGGTGTGATGGATTTGATTAAGCGAGGGTATTTTCCATCCGGAAGCAAAATATTGCTGATTCACTGTGGTGGCTTACAAGGGTTAAGAACCTGATAAATCTGATACTATATTAATACTCATATTCAACCGAGGGGCTAAACTTATTTAAGCATTAGCGCCCAATAATCCAGATCAAGAACCAGATTTTTATGGTATTTGGTACGCCCACCGCCATTCTGGAAAAGAAAATCCATTTCTTCAGGAGTATCGTTCTTAATTCCGAGCATCCGAATTCTTACCAGGCCGATATCATCGCGTCCATTAAAAGCCTGCTTATCAAGAATATCGCTCTGACAGTAAATTGTATCCCCGGCAAAGCTGGGGTTTGCGTGGGTTCCGCCGTTAATGCCGCACAGCCACAATGTATTGCTTAAACCGTTATAACTTAAAGCTCGACACAGCGATATAATATGACCACCATAAACTAATCGCTTTCCATGAAAGCTTTTTGCCTGCATGTGCTGATCAAAATGAACGCGAGCATTGTTTTGATATAAGCGCGTTGCAAGAGAATGATCTGAATCGTTTATCGTTATACCATGTTGATGAAAAATTGAGTTTCCAACTGTCAGATCATCGAACCGGTATTGATTGTCACTGTCGCTTAAGTGCCAGTTTTTCAGGCTAAAATCCTCAGAAAAAATCAGATCGTCTGGATTTAGTGACTGATTATATTGAGGAATGATTGCTTCCGTTGATGCCGGGGATTGATTATATTTTTCAACCATAACCCAACGAATCCAACTAACAACCAGTTGATTATTCTGATTAGAGGCTGATGAGCGAACATAAATAACGCCATTTTTGCCATTAGAATTTTCTTTTAGACCGATGACTTCACTAGTTACGGACAGGGTGTCCCCGGCAAAACATGGTTGAACAAAATTGACTTCAGCGTAGCCCAGGTTCGCCACAGCATTCAATGAAATGTCATTGACTGTTTTACCAAATGCAATATGAAACACCAACAGGTTATCCAGCGGCATACTGGTAAAACCGCACGCAGTTGCCACTGTATCGGCGCAATGAAGAGCAAATCGACTGCCAGTTAGTGCAAGATAAAGACTGGCGTCTGACTGGGTTATCGTTCTTGGAACACCATGCTCAAATCTCTGGCCTATTTTAAAGTCTTCAAAATAATTTCCCTGGGGAGTTTTAAGGTAGGTCATTTTTCCGGGCCTATTAGTTCGCTTTGTCCTAACTCGTGAACCTGATTATAGAGTGCAATTACCCGCCTGGCCCATAATTCAAGTGAAGGTTCGATTAATCGGTCATCAATAACTGCAGTACTGCGACCTCGCCCATGTGCTTCACCGATAGCTTCAATAATCTTCTTTGCTCTTTTCACATCTTCGCCTTTGGGAGTAAAAGCATCATTAGTATAAGCAAGTTGAACGGGATGAATAACCGCCTTTCCGTCAAAGCCCAGGTCGCGAGCCTGGCGGCAACCATATTCGCAAGCTTCAATGTTTTTCAGATCAAGGTGAGGGCCATCGATGATACACTTATGATGGGCTCTGGCTGCAATAATTGTAAGCGATAGGCTTGTCATCAAACCAGCTCGATCAGGGGTAATATTAATCCGTAATGCGTTGGCTAAATCAGTTGTACCAAGCACAATGGCGACTAGTCGATCACTCGCTCCAGCAATTTCTTCACTACGTAAAACTCCTTTAGGACTTTCAATATTTGCCATCACACCAAGATGGTGACCACCAGCTTCATCAAGCGTTGCGATTGAAGCATTTAACTCACCACCACTTTCGACATTAGGAAAAAGAACGGCATCTATATCAAGGCTGATAGCTGCCCTCAAATCATCCATTCCCCATTCTGAATCGAGAGAGTTGATTCTGATAACTTTTTCGGAATAACCAAAATCAGTATTTTCCAGTGCCTTTAAAAGAAATGCACGGGCTTCTGGTTTGTGCTGTGGCGGAACTGACTCCTGAAGATCAAAGACTATCGTATCTGCCTGCAGTTGCCGGGCTTTATCAATGTGTCGAGGTTCATGAGCAGGCACGTATAATACACTTCGGCGTGGTCGATATTGAAAACTCATGAGGTTTCTCCGTCAGATTGTTTTTGTTGCTTGTTAGATAATTCTTTAACTAACTGTTTGCGCAGTACTTTCCC
>CBDUHU010000629.1:0-2729 GCA_965366725.1 uncultured Kangiellaceae bacterium | reverse complement strand
TAGAGAGTATCGATACCAATACGATCCGCTTCAGCCTCGTTTGAGCGGGTATGGTTGATCATTGCCTGTTGGGCCAATCCCTGCGCACTCATTATTGCTCCAGCCCCTGTTTCGCTGGTTTTGGCTTTGGAAGCAATTAAAATTGCCGCGGCAAAAGCTGCTAATGAAGGGATACTGAGTTGATTTTGTAACTCCAGTCGTCTGGCAAGATGTCGTTGGGTAACGTGAGCAATTTCGTGACCAAGCACGGAGGCGAGTTCACTTTCATTTTCAGTTTGGCTGATTAACCCTGTATGAACAGCAATATAACCACCGGGAAGGGCGAAAGCATTGATTGAGTTATCTCTGATGACAAAAAAAGCAAATTGACGATCCTGTGCAATCGGATTGTTTTCAACCAGTTTAAAGCCGAGGTGTTGAATATAATCATTGATTTCTGCATCATTGACAACTGGCGCTAAGGCTCTTATTTGGCGCATATAATCATCGCCAACCGCCTGTTCCTCAATCAGGCTAAAAACTCTTGATGAGCTACTACCAATATTGGGAAGTTCAGATGCCGAATAAACGCTACTCAGACAAAAAAGCATTGCTAAAACTGTAATCAAAAACTTGTTCAATAACCTGTCCTCTTATTGAATCATCAGACTATCTGCCAATTGGACAACAAACAGTATTGAAAACTATTGATTATAGGAGCGCATCAAGTATGATAAGTTCCTTAAATCTAAAGAATTTTGAGATCATTTTAGCACCAATGGTTAATTCAGAAAACTATCGCGACAATTATGATTACGAAGTGGATGCACGTGGCTTAAATTGTCCCATGCCACTATTAAAAATGAAACAGGCACTCAACAGTGCTAAAACCGGTGAAATCCTATTTGTTAGAGTGACTGATCCTGCCTCTGTAAGGGATTTCAATTCGTTTATTGAAATGACTCAACATCAGCTGATTTATGAATCAAAAGATGAACAGTATTTATATTGGATCATTAAGGGATAACCAAGGCGTAAAAGTAATGACCAAGTTGTTTGTTCGATGGTTTAGACGAAATTTTTCCAACCCACAAGCTGTTATTCTGGCAGTTATTCTGGCATTTATCTTTGTTGGGATCTGGCTGGTGGGGCCGATAATTATGCCGCTGCTGGTAGCTGTTGTTATCGCTTATATACTAGAGTGGGCGGTATCGGCTATTGACAGGTTGGGAATGCCGCGGAGTTCAGCGGTGGTGATCGTATTTTTGCTGTTTGTCACCATCAGCCTTTCAATTGTCATTGGTATTATTCCGTTAGCTGGTAAGCAGTTAGAATCGCTATTTAGTGAGCTACCATTGATGCTGAGTAAGGTAAAATCGATGCTAATGTCTTTAACTGCCAAGTATCCGGAGTTTGTTAGCCGAGAACAACTTGAAAATGTGATCCCTCAACTCAGTGGCAATTTTACTAATATCGGCGACGTATTTTTAACTTCCTTTAAGAATATAGTATCCATATTAATTTACATGATTCTGGTTCCTTTACTGGTATTTTTCTTCTTAAAAGATAAGCGCATTATTCTTGACTGGTTTTTCCGATGGTTACCTGATGAGCGCCAGTTAGCCACTCGGGTATGGAAAGAGGTTGATGGTCAGATTGGTGCTTATGCAAGAGGCAAAGTGGTAGAAATATTTATTGTTGGTACTGTCAGTTATATTACATTTGTAATTTTTGGATTGAACTATGCGCTACTACTTGCTGTATTAGTTGGTTTTTCCGTGCTTATTCCCTATATCGGGGCAACCATTGTCACTATTCCTGTTGCTTTGGTTGGACTGATTCAGTGGGGACCCAATGAAACCTTTGTTTATCTGATGATCGCATATCTGATAATACAGGCATTGGATGGGAATGTGCTGGTGCCTCTGTTGTTCTCCGAAGCTAATAATCTGCATCCGGTGGCAATCATTGCTGCGGTATTATTTTTTGGTGGGATATGGGGATTTTGGGGAGTCTTTTTTGCGATACCTTTAGCAACTCTGGTTGTCGCTGTATTAGGCGCGCTGGACGAAGCCAAATCAGCCTCTGAAAAGAAGCTGGTGGAGGCTGAATAAGTTGATCTGATCGGCTTATTAACTATCCTTATTAATATATTCTTTTTTCTTCGGTGGGTTTACCCAGATAACCATATTGGGAGTGCCCGCACTTCTTGATGCGCGCTTCACTTTTTCAATTTTGGCAGTATCCTGAACCCACCGGTAATCGTTGTTTGTGGCGCAACCGGTAACTACCAGACAAAATGAAATTAACAGTGGTTTAACAAATTTCATAAGGTTTCTCCTTAGATGTCAGTGATCAATTAGCGATCGGAGCATTTATTCTTATAATTTAGGTGTTATTGAACTAACCAACAAGTAGCAAAAGGTTGAATTTGAATAGTTAGTAAAAATTATAATTAGGCATCGATTACTAATAACTAAATGGAACTAGTAATCGATTTCTAGTGATAAATTATTAACCAATAATGAACTGTTTTGTTTAAGGTTATAACTTATAGGTTATCGGATGCAAAGTCTGCCAGACGAGAACGTTCTCCTCTGTGTAGCTTAATATGGCCGCCATAAGTCCAGTTTTTAAAATGATCAACCACATAGGTGATCCCGGAACTTGATTCAGTCAGATAAGGAGTATCAATCTGGGCAACATTACCAAGACATACCATTTTGGTTCCTGGCCCTGCTCTGGTAATT
>CBDUHU010000628.1:0-2729 GCA_965366725.1 uncultured Kangiellaceae bacterium | reverse complement strand
GAGTTTTAGCGGTAATGACAAAGCGGGTGATTGATGCTGCGGCATTTAGTGGTTGGCACTATAAGAATGATCCTACCCATATTTGTTTTTATTCAGATGCGACCTTTGGGTGGATAGCTCAGAAGTTAAATTGGAAATTGGAAATAATTGATAAAGATGTGGTGTTTTTCAGCAAAGCGGGTTTTTTGTAATAATTCGCTATTAACGGTTGATTGGCTGGTAGAATTTCCGTAGAATCCGGCTTCGTTCAGCTGATTCGGTCCGCAAGCGATGAACTGGACGAGTTTAAATGAAGGGCCCTTAGCTCAGTTGGTTAGAGCATCCGACTCATAATCGGCAGGTCCCCCGTTCAAGTCGGGGAGGGCCCACCATTTTTCCTTTGTTTTCATCGAGTTATAATCCTAGTTCCACCTTTTATCAAATAGACCCACCCCGTCCGGTCCTTATCCGATCAGACTTAATGGGATTCGATCTGTAAGTACCTTTTAGACTTTCGCTGACCGTTTGTTTCTGTGGTTGATTAAATCAATTTTGTATCGAAAAGCCTTGAATCAAGCCGAATTTAGAGATTGGAAGAGGCTGCTACTTTAGTTATTTTTTACTTTAAATAGCTTTTCAAAACCGATATTACTTGCTCCACTTCTTTTTGCCTTTGAGTTTGGCTTATATCTTCAGCGCCAAGATGCTCACGTAAATGACCTTCCAGAACTTCCTTCATGAGTCCATTGATTGCTCCTTTAATGGCGGCTATCTGTTGTAAAATGACCATACAGTCTGTTTCTGCTTCCAAAGATTTTTCTACCGCTGAAGTTTGTCCTTTGATCCGCCGGACTCGACTGAGTAGCTTTTTCTTGCCTGCAATCGTATGTGCCATTCGTTTACCTATTGTTTGATTTATAGCATACTGGGGTATAGTATATTCCTTAAAATAGATTTTAGCCATCCAATGGCTTGAATTAACTGTTATAGGATAAAACAATGCAAGCAAAATCAGGCGTTCAGTGGTCGCATTCTCACGATTTTGGTATTGATAATCAAAACCGAGAAAGCAGGGTAAAAGCCGTATTTTGGTTAACAACAATTATTATGGTTTTAGAGATTGCGGCAGGTACATGGTCAGGCTCCATGGCATTACTGGCCGACGGCTGGCACATGGGGACTCATTCAGCTGCTTTTGCCATTACTATTTTTGCATATAGTTACGCCAAGAAGCATGCTAACAACAAAGACTTTAGCTTTGGAACTGGCAAAGTTAACTATCTTGGCGGGTTTGCCAGTGCTGTTGCTCTTGCTATTGTGGCTCTGATGATGGCAATTGAGTCGATGCAACGGTTGATTGACCCTCAACAAATTCAATTTACTGAGGCTATTCTTGTCGCCATAGTCGGACTTTCTGTCAATGTCGTTTCGGTCTTTATATTACACGATGATCATCATGACCACAGTCATAATGATGACCACGACCACGACCACAGGCATCACCACGATCATAATATGAAAGCCGCTTATTTTCATGTGTTGGCAGATACATTAACCTCCACATTGGCCATTGTTGCTTTGCTTGCAGGAAAATATTTCGGGCTGATATGGATGGATGCTGTAATGGGGATCATTGGTGCAGGAGTTATTGGCCGGTGGTCTTATGGGCTTATTAAGGAGTCGAGTGACGTATTGCTCGACAAGTCCGTTGATCAAAAGTTAGTAACAAAAGCAGTGGAAGCAGTTAATGACGGTAGTGAAACAATCGTTAGAGACATTCATGTCTGGCACATTGCAGCTTCACATCAAGCCGCAATTTTATCGGTTGCAGCTAAAAAACCTTTGGTAATTGAAGCTTATACTCAGATCCTGAAAAATCACTTGCCCAAGTTAGCCCATACCTCAGTAGAAGTTCAAAAGTTATAGAGAGCAAAAATGATTGAAGTAATATTTTTGGCAATTGCATTGAGTATGGATGCCTTTGCTGTTTCTATTGGGCTCGGTTCAAAGCAGAAAAATAAAGTCATTTCGCTCGGATTGATGTGCGGTATTTATTTTGGGCTATTTCAAGCATTAATGCCACTGGTTGGTTATTTTGGCGGGAAAGGAGTAATTGGTATCGTTGAAAGCTATACGCCGATTATTGCTTGTGCATTGCTATTACTGATCGGCGGCAAGATGATTTTTGAGTCATTCTCTGAAGGTATAGAGGAAGATATCAAGAAGACTACCCACAGAGTTATGCTGGTACTCGCGATAGCGACTAGCGTAGATGCAATGGCTGCAGGATTTGCTTTAACCTTACTAGAAGTTAGTCCGGTTATCGCTTGCTCTATTATAGGACTGACAACATTTGTTTTCTCCTATTTTGGAGTGTTTGTCGGGGCTCGCAGCGGAGTATGGCTAGAAAGTAAAGCTGAATTACTTGGCGGTATAGTACTTATTTTAATTGGGCTCAAAGTCTTACTTAATTAAGAGTGTGCTAGATAAGTTGTGTAAATTATAAGAAATCCTCAATAAACCATGCAGAGAAAACATGACGACCCGAAACCCCTGACTTTTGATAGATTGAAGAGGCTTGCTGACGGATTGTTTTTTCTGCGGTTCCTCTAAGGGCTGAGATCTCTTTCAGACTAAAACCTTTTAGCAGAAGCTGTCCTATCTCTTTTTCGCTTTGCGTTAGATTCCAGTCATTAAATTGTTGAGCAATTACTTCTGCTAGCTTTTTTTTCGCCCTAATAAGCTCTTTT
>CBDUHU010000627.1:0-2734 GCA_965366725.1 uncultured Kangiellaceae bacterium | reverse complement strand
ATTATGTTGCCCCGCAATTGTATTGGCCGATTGGGAATACATATGCCGATTATGAAACCCTTGTGAAATGGTGGAGCGAGAATACATTCGGCAAACATTTATACATTGGGCAGGCTGTATATCAGGCCGGTAAAGATGCCACGTCGTCTTCATGGAGAGAACCCGATCAATTAATTAAGCAATTAAAAATAAACAGAGCAAACCCGATTGTTTTGGGCAGTATTTTTTATAAAGCAAAATCGATGACGGATAATCCTTTTGGTTTTTGTGATTCTTTAAAACAAAATTATTATTCGCACAGAGCAGAAACGCCCAAGTTTCATCATTTGATAGTTATTGATACAACTTTGGTAGCCGATATTAAGAAAACAGAAGTATATACGGACTATACTGATGAGTTGATTAATACTGATAACTTAATAATTAATACAACAAAGATCAAATATTCCGTCAATGTAAAAACGTTGAGTTGGATTGTTAAGGCGGTAAACAGGATAATGCGCTAAAGATAAATAAACGACTTCTAGTTTGGAACTTTGTATTTTCTACTATCTTTTATAAAAACACATCTGGTTCTGAGTTCGATCGTGTTTTTATAAAAACTACTCTTTCAAATTTAGCAAAATCACCCCCCTCTGAATATTCATATTATAACTCGATAATTAAAACAGACTATCACCCGGGAATTTTAAGACCCAACTAATACGTAATTTTTAGGGGAAGTTCCATACTTCACTTTAAAACACCTTGAAAAATAGCTATGTGATGAAAACCCTACCGACAAATAAACCTCACTAACGTTCATGCCATCTATTAATGCTGATGCAGCCTTCTGTAACCTATAGTTTCTTAATAAATCTGCCGGAGAGGTATTCAATAGCGCTTTTAATTTTCGCCTTAACTGACCTTCAGTCAGGTAAAGCCTTTTTGCAATATCGCTAACCTTAATATCAGGATTGGTATAACATTCTTCCATCAGTCCAGAAAACTTGTTGATAAATTCCAACTCAAGCTGCCCCCAACCATTTTGTGCTTCTGATGCATCAGTAAACTGGAATAGCTCCGACGATAAAACTTGCGACTCCTCTAACCTTAACTGCCCACGAAAGCGCTGTTGTAGTAACTTTCTAATCGCAAGAATATTTTCAATTCGTAGCAACAGTTCTTCAGAGTCGAATGGTTTAATCAGATATTCGTCAATATTTTCTCGCCACCCCAACAGTCGACTTTCTTTATCCCCTTTTGCAGTTAATAAAATTATTGGAATATGGCTGGTGCGGCTATCCGCACGTAATTCATGAGCTAATTCGAATCCATCCATTATCGGCATCATCAAATCTGAAATAATTAGATCAGGGATATGTTCGATCGCATGCTCTAAGCCATCTTGTCCATTGATAGCAGTCATACACTGATAATGAGGTTTCAATACATCACAAATGTACTGTCTCATATCTTCGTTATCCTCAACAACGAGTATATGTGTATGATGATTTTTCTGGTTCACTCCCTCATTTTTAGCGGTCTCCGCTTCGTTGTTAATTACTTCTGATTGGGACCGCTCATCCGATTCATTAGTGGCTGCCAGGCACAAGCTACTAACTACTTCAGAGCTAACTTTATTACTACCAGCAATACCGGAAGCAGAAGGCCAGGCAAGGCTAAAGGTGGTCCCTGAATCCAGACTACTGACCACATTAATAGTTGCACCGTTTACCTGAGCTAACTCTTTGACAACCGCTAAACCAATCCCAATACCCTGAATATTTTTATGCTCAGCTAATCGGGTAAAGCGTTCAAAAATTTCATTTTGATCATCGATGGCGATAACCGAGCCTTGATTGTGTAACTCCATTACTACTTTTTCTTCAGCTTGCGCTATCTTTAAGCTAACACATGAGTTTCTTCTCGCGTATTTAATTGCATTGGATAACAAGTTGCTAACAACTGTTTCAATTGCACCTTCTGATGCCATCACCTGAATATGAACGTCACAATATAACTTGATAGAAATATTCTTGTCGTCGGCAAGTGAATGAAAAGCTTCAACTATATATTTTAGTTTAGGATAGAGTTGCTGAGGTACTGTCTTGGCCATAGGCTCTTTTGATGCACTGGCCAGATTAAGAAGTTGCTCAACTAATAACAGTAAACGTTTGGCATTCCTTTCAACTATGTTCATTTTTGATTTTTGCTTACTATCATCAGATTGTTGAATCAACTCTGCAATAGGTCCCAAAATCAGTGTTAAAGGCGTTCTAAATTCATGGGAAACATTGGCGAAGAGTTCATTTTTTCTGGCTAACATTGTTTCAATAGTCTTTCTTTGTTCCTCTACCAGGTTCGTTCGCTCTGCCACTTCCTTTTCTAAAGTTTTTGAATAGTCAACAGCAGCTTTAATTTTTAAATGAATGAACCAAAAAAGTGCGACTATAAAACCAATTAGATAAAGTGTATAAGCCCACCAGGTAGCCCACGGAGGAGGGTTTATAATCACATTTAAGTTAATAGAATCATCACTCCAATAACCATCATTATTACTCCCGCGCACTTTCAAAATATAATGACCAGAAGGTAGATTGGTAAAAGTTGCCCGATTAATCCGCCCAGAATTTATCCATTCATCATCAAACCCTTCTAATTTATATTGATATTGGTTTTTTTTGGGATTAGAAAATTCTAGTGCTGCAAACTCAAATGCCAACAAATAGTCCTGATAATCAAACTCAATTGT
>CBDUHU010000626.1:0-2736 GCA_965366725.1 uncultured Kangiellaceae bacterium | reverse complement strand
GTCATACTCTCGATTATCCTCTCCACTAGCAAATAAAATATTACCGGTTGCGATATCCATCAGTTTCAATTCAGCATTCGCACTAAATGCAATATATTTTGCATTTTTATCCAGCGCCAGATAAGAGATTTTGGGTGAACTTTTAAAGTATGAAATCTGGCGCAAGTTATTTTGCTTGTCTCTTAGCCAAATTTGCGGTTGTCCTGAACGCGTTGATACAAATGCCAGTGAATTAGCATTTTGAGCATAAGCAGGCAAATAATCATTAAATGAAGAAGATATTATAGGCATTGATTGATGATGGTCTTCCAGAGAACGCATAGAAATGTCGGAAACCACCAGATCTCCCCGCATAAAGCCAATTGAATCCTCGTTAACACTAAATGGTGCATAAACCGGGGAATTACTATTCAGGATATTAGTGATCCGTCCATCTTTAATTGAAACCTCTCCAAGTTGTCCGTTTCCAGTTCGTATGATGAGCGCTTTGCCTTGCTTATTCCACGCGGTAGATAATAATAGCAATGGTACAGACGCGATCTTGGAGATTTCTCTGGTAGAAGGATCATAAATTAGAATTTCTGTGTTAGACCAACCAACATTTCTCAAAAAAGCCCACTTTCCAGACTCTTTTGAATAAGCCGGTGCAAGGTCACCGTGGCCATTGTCCGGAGGAGAAGTGATAACTTCAGTTAATCGAGTGTTTAAATTGATTTTGGAGATCTGATAGGGTTGATCGGCAGTTTTGCTACTGGAAAAGTAAACAGTCTCTTCATCTTCCCAATCCATAAAAACAGACAGCCGTCCCGCGCCAATATCAACGAGTACTTCAATCCCCTCCAATCGATTTTCATCCCAGTTTATTTGGGCAAGTAAAATCTGGCTAATTCCCTTACCATAATGGTGATAAACCAATTGATTGCCAGATGGTGAAAACTTTGCCCTTCTGTCATTAAATTTATTATCAGTAAACTGTAAATAGCTTTCTTCGCCACTCTTTTTAATAATCAAATTCCAATTTGATTTTCCAAGTGGTTTATGAGAAAAAACAAAATATTTTCCATTGGCTGTTGAGTCTCCATCAAGCTCCTGGCCTTTCAGACTGGTGATAGGTGTGGGTAGTCTATTAACAGGCCCACGTAATAAGTCATAATGAAAAACATAAACCAGACCAATGATCAGTAATGATATAGAGATAATTGAAGTGGTTGATAAAAAATGCTGAAACCAGTCAATTCTATTTTTTAGTTTCACAGTGGCAATAAAAGAATAACCAATTTTTGGTTCCGTAAGAATGTACTTTGGATTGCTCGCAGAGTCCCCTAACGCTTGTCTTATCTTCTTGATATGCTGAGTGATATTGTCTTCTCCGACAACCCTACCCCCGGCGGCATGTTTCAATAACTCTTCCCTGGAAACAGTCCTGTTTGAATGAGCATAGAGACATTCAAGAATACGAGACTGGGTGCGCGTCAGGCGAGGAATAACTTCCTGATCATCACGATATAGTGATCCAGAGTCGGGAACATAGCTAAAATCACCTAATAAAATAGTTCGCTTTCCGTTCTTGCTCATCTAAAGAATTTACTCCGACTGCTCAAGCTTAGACCCGGCATTACAACAAGGTATTCGATTGCTACTGAATTGGCTATATATAATGATGAAAAAATAATTTATAAATCCCAAAAGATATAGGACTAACAACACCGGTATTAATCGTTTTAATTAATATACACATCTCAATTAAATAATATACCAACCTGAGGCAAGTGTTAATATCTAAGTGAGCAAACAGATAAAAACCTATCATAGAGAATATTATGAAACTTGGCGGCTCTATCAATAATTCCGACAGGTATTGTAGCGAGTATTAACAACACTGTCGGTTTATTGAATGATAAACTGATCGGCATCCAGATTGGCAGGAAAATTTGATTTAAACTGAGCTAACTCGGAAAAATCTAATATTGTCTTGATAAGCTGCTCTTTATTGTCATCGGCCTGAACAATTGTTTCCCCGGTATAATCGCAAATAGTTGTGCCCCCCGAGTGTCTTATCCCCTGTCCATCACTCCCAACCCGATTCACACCAATAACATAGGATAGATTCTCCATCGCACGTGCTCTCAACAGGGTATCCCAGATACGACGACGAGCAGCAGGCCAATTAGCAACATTGACCATCAACTGGTAGTCGTCAACATTCCGCGACCAAACCGGAAATCGCAGATCATAGCAGACTAAAGGAAGAATCTTTATCCCTTTAATAGTGATCAATTTGCGCTTGTTTCCTGCAACAACATACTTTTGTTCATTTCCCATACGAAATAGGTGACGTTTATCATAATACTCAATTTCACCGTCAGGGTAGGCCCAATAGAACCTGTTAACCTTCATATCACCTTGCTGGACTAATACTGTGCCGGCAACAACACTACCAAGTGATTTTGCTTTTTCCTTAAGCCACGACAATACTTCTCCTTGTTTCTCCGGCTCTCCACAGGAATCAACATCGATTGCAAACCCGGTTGAAAATGTTTCTGGTAGCAATAGTAAATCAATATTTTCCAGTCCGAGAGTCAATTGATCAATATGCTCAAGGTTTGCTCTTTTATCTAACCAGCGAATATCCGATTGAAGTGCTGCAACAGTCAACTTTGTCCCATGATTTACAATTGACATAATTTTTTCGCAGCCTCTTCTAAGGTATTTTCATTTTTAGCAAAACAAAGCCGT
>CBDUHU010000625.1:0-2771 GCA_965366725.1 uncultured Kangiellaceae bacterium | reverse complement strand
TTCTGAGTTCTGGGTAAAAGGCATTTCATTTGACTGGCGGAGAATGTATTCAGGCAAACTGCCTCAAAGAATTAGTCTACCAACTTATCCATTTGCAAAAGAGAAGTATTGGATTGATTCTACTGGTAAGTCTGCTGAGCAAAAGTTAAAGGTCGACTCTAATAAACTGCACCCTTTATTACATTTCAATAGCTCAGATCTTAGTCAGCAAAGTTTTACTTCATTGTTTAGTGGTGAGGAACTGATTTTCTCAACCAATCAAGATAACGGTAATAAAATAATCAAGCCATTGGCATATCTTGAAATAGTAAGAGCAGCGATTGAATTAGCTGTACCGAGCGTTCATCGTGATAAAAATATTGAACTCTATAATATTAGTTGGGCGAAACCATTTGTTTTGCGTAGCAACCAGAAGCTGGTAACAGCTTTATTTGCTAAGGAAGACAGTCAATTTTCAAACGCTTTAGTTGATATTGACTATGAAATATATAGTGATCGTGATGGTAATAATCAGATTCATAATCAAGGTAAAATTCTGATTAATAACAACCAGCCGCCAGAAAATATTAAACTGGAAAGGCTGATTGAAAGTGCTTCTGAATATAAAAACTCTACTAATAAAGAGTTAAGCCATGTAAGCGGAATAAGCTTTCATGAAGAACAGTTCTTTGTTCAATGTATGTGTGACCTGTCGATACTGCAGGAGTGTCCTGAGTGCGTTCTCCATCCGGAAATAATGGAACTAATATTGAATAGTTGTGAATTCTTAATCGAGAAAAACTATTCATCAGCTAGTGTTATGTCTGAATCACTTTTTGCTCTTGAATCGTTGCGCATTATATCGCCAATAAAACTAAATGAAGAGTTTACTATCTGGCTAAGGCCGGCGCAGGATAACGATTCCGAAAATGTAGTTAAAATTGATATTGATTTGTTCGATAAAAGAGGAAAGGTTTCTGTACAGTTACGAAGTTTGTCATTCCTTTCGCCAGATAAACCAGCTAATCGATTATTAAAAGAGGAATGGCAGTTTTCAATAGAGAAGGCTCCACATAACAAGCTCTCTTCCAGGCAGCTGAAAGATTCAATACAACTGTTCTTAATCCAGAATGTTGCTAATCAGATTGAATGTGAAGCAAATCAGGTTGACATTCGGAAAAATTATTTTGAGCTTGGGATCTCTTCTATTGGAATTACCAACCTTGTGAACCAGGCGAGTCAGTTAGTCGATGATGAAATATCGCCTGGTGTTATTTTTGAGTATCCCAACATTAAGCTTTTCTCCCAGTTTCTTATTGGAAATTATGGAGAAAAATTGAAAGGGTTAGTTTTAAATAAAGTGGTGTCTGAAGAGAATTTTAGCACTTTGGACAAGCTGACACTTGCTCCACTTCCCAGAAGGAACTTTGAAGTTTCAAACGATAATTTGGTATTACCTGAAGCATTAAGACCGGACTATTTAAGTTCTTATGAAGATAATCTGATTCCTATTCAGCCTCTCGGCAAAAAACGACCGATCTTTGCAATGCCAGGTGCCGGTGGAAGCATTTTATCTTTACAACCTTTAAGCAGTGAACTTGGAAATGAACAGCCATTTTTTGGTTTGCAAGCAAATACACTCGAAAATGATATTTCATTACAAAGTTCTATCGAAGAAATTGCTAGCGCAAATCTAGAAGTAATCAGAAAAATACAATCAGAAGGACCTTATCAATTCGTAGGTTATTCAAATGGTGGAGTTGTAGCTTATGAAATGGCTCGTCAGCTTATGAATAATGGAGAAAAGGTAAAGTCGATTTGGTTGATCGACACAGTGTGTCCACTTGCCAGAGTGAATGATGTATCAGAAGAAATTGTAAAGGTTTGTAATAACCTGATTGTCACTATGGGTGGACACGGAGAACTTGATATTGATGAAATCAGAAAGGTGGAAGGGACTAGTTTAAGTGACTACCTATATAGTGCGATGTCTGAAAAAGGATTCAGTTTAAGTAAAAAACAGTTTGAACACTCATTTAAAATCATTATGGCAAGCGACGCTTGTTGCCGCGATTATAAAGCGATTCCATTATCAGATGAAACTGATGTTTATTTATATAGAGCTTTAGATGGATATACCGATATGCCTGCCGATTATGGATGGAATCAATTGTTGAAAAAAACAATTTGTACGGTAGATATAAATGCAGATCATTTATCTATTTTATATGAAGAAGCTATTCAGGAAATTGCGAGCAACATAAACTTTAGAATCAATGATATGAAAGAAATCAAATCAAAAAAAATTACATCTTGACATAAGTAGCTGTTTTTTAGATGAAATATAAAAGTGTAAGGTAGCTACAAATTAGGATAAGAAAGTATGGAAAAAACGACAAATAGAAATGACTACGATGCGATTATTGTCGGCTCAGGTACCTGTGGTGCAACGATTGCCAGAGAGCTTGTAAAGCAAAATAAGAAAGTTCTTATTCTCGAGTTGGGCGCCAACAATCCACTTAGAGAGTCTTTCTTTGGGGCTGCATCAATTGCTGATGCAGTATCTGTGAGCGATAAACTTGCGACGATGAGGGCAATAACCACTGGAGGTTCTACTGGTTTATATTTTGCAGTTGCTGAGCCGCCAAATCTGGAAGCCTTTAACGAACTAGGAATTGATTTGTCTAGCGCATACGCGGAAACAAAATTGGAGCTGCCAATTGCACCATTAGCTGATCACCTGATGGGTGAGCAAACGACTAAATTAAGGGACAGTGCAGTTAGCCTGGGGT
>CBDUHU010000624.1:0-2783 GCA_965366725.1 uncultured Kangiellaceae bacterium | reverse complement strand
TCTGAATATCGCAACCACGCATACATTTCACTGGTACAGGGAGAAATAATGGACAATGATTCAAGAGCAAAAGGTAATGAAGGTTTATCTGGAAAGCTTGAAAAATCCTCGATCGCACCAATTGTCGCCTGCAACGCAGCATCCATCAAACTCGGATGAAGCCAGTAGTCATCTAATGTTTCACTAACTGATTCTGGAAGTTTAAGATGAGCAAGAAGTTGTCTCTCACCTTGCTCAACAGAAATAAGCGCTTGATGTGCTGGTCCGTAATTCAATCCTAGTTTTTTGAATTCTGGATAGAGTGATTCGGCGGAGTATTCACTTCCAGTCATGCTAGATTTTAATGCTTGCAGGTCGTGTTTTTTAATCTCACCAGATTCTCGAACAACGGCATTGCCCTGACAATGAATAACTTCAGATGAGTCTTCCCCGTTGTTCTGATTCTGACTATAAATCTGATAACTAAACTGACCATTTTCCGCGACAGAAAGGCTAATATTAACTGCACACTCCTGATTTACAACAATCGGTTGCGCCCAGACCGTGTTGAGCAACTCGACTGTTAACGATCGATTATCTTCCGGCAATGCCGATACTAGTGCCATTCTGGCCATTTCAAGATAAGCAACCCCGGGTAAAACACTCTCTACCTGACCGCTTGATGTTCTAACCTGATGATCAGCCAGAAAAAACTCTCTACCATTAAATAATGAGCGATAGTTTTGTCGATTAAGGTCTGAAGTATTAGTATGGAGCAATGGATGGATGTTTCCACTTGATGTTATTGCGCCACCAACCAGTGATGGTAAGCGATTAGTAACAGTTTCCACCCAGTAGCGGTTCTTGGCAAAAGGATAAGTTGGCAGGCTGACTCGTTGTTTCACTAAGTTATTATTCAGTCGTTGCCAATCAAGCTCAACGCCCTTAACCCAAAGACTGGAAAGTTTAGATAACTTGGCAGAAGAAACCCACTTATCGATGGCTTCTTTCATATCTTCATCTTGTGTAAAAATAAGTGTGTCGGGATCATTACGCTTTACTCGCGCGTAAAAAACTCCGTCACCGGTAGACTGCTCGTGCAAATATAGTTTGAGCTTCTCGCTTAATTCCTCTATCGAACTGACCACCAGAGCTAGACGATGCTCCATTGACTCTCGCCCGTTTTGCAAAGTGTATGCGATCAACGATAAATCAGCAGTACCGTCAGCCATTGCATATTTACTCGGAGAGTGAAGATAGTTTAATAGATCATCAACTTTCTGCTTTAATTGCTCAATCGTTCTCGCTGACAGCGGAACAATGACCCGTTGACCAATTATTGAAAGTGAACCATTACTCACCTTTTCTTTCTCGGTCAGGTACTCTTTAATAACTAGATGAACATTTGTCCCACTATGACCAAATGAATTAATTGCTGCCATCCTCGGCTGATGAGGATTAGCTTTCCATTCAGAACTTCTAGTATTAATACTAAAAGGTGAGCCTTCAAGCTCTACTAGTGGATTGAGTGTTTCAAAATTAAGCAGCTTTGGTAATTTCTGCTTTTTCATTGAAGCAATAACTTTGATCAACCCGATTACACCAGCAGCGGCCGCAGTATGTCCAATATGTGATTTTGCACTTCCCATTGAGCAATAATCAGTTTTATCGGTAAATTTTTGAAAGGCTCTTACTAACGCGTTGGCTTCTATTGGATCACCTAACTTAGTTCCAGTACCATGTGCTTCGACATAACTAATATGTTCCGGATTAATCTCGAATTTTTTATAAGTGTCAGTAATTAGCTTTTCCTGAGCTGCGCCACTTGGCGCGGTTATTCCATTACTGGCACCATCCTGATTAATACCTGACGCACAAATAACAGCGTAGATCTGGTCCTGCGACTGAATAGCATCATCCAACCGTTTTAACACAACAATCCCAACGCCCTCTGAAATAATTGTCCCATCCCCTCTACTGTCAAAAGTCAGACATCGGCCAGAAGGCGATAGCATTTCTATTTCGCTAAGGCTGATCTGAATACTCTGATTCATACAGGCGTTAACACCACCAGCTAGAATTAAATCTGTTTCGTCACTTTTAAGACTTTCACAAGCCAGGTGAATCGCAACACCAGATGATGAGCATCCAGTATTTACAACAAAAGCAGGGCCACTTAAATTTAATATATAAGACAACCTGGAGGCGATTATTGCATCGGAATAACCAGTAAATGTTTCACCATAATAGCCGGTAGGTTCTGCGCCAATAAAAACGCCGGTACGAGTTCCTGCTAGTTTTCTAGGGTTATATCCTGCATCTTCAATCGACTTCCAGCTTTCTTGTAGTACCAGTCGCTGATGAGGATTCATTGATTCAGCTTCTTTTGGGGATAAGTTGAAGAATAGAGGGTCAAAGCAATCTCTTTCACTTAATATCCCGCCCCATTTACAGCGAGTTTTTCCAGCAATTTTATCTTGGCTGAAGTACTTGTCTTTTTGTAAATAATTTTCAGGTAATTCAACAACACCATCAACTTGTTGAATCAGATTATCCCAAAATTCGGTGACATTTCCTGCTTTTGGAAATTGACCAGAAAGCCCGATAATCGCAATATCAATTTGTTCTGTAGATTGCTTCGAGCAGGTTAGTGAGTTCGGTTTTTTTCGACTAAATCGATGACGAGATCTTTTTGATAAATTGGAATCATTAACAATTCCCCTAACTTCTTCTAATTTAATAGCCTCCGATTTTTTTGTGTCTATTTCTTCCTCTATCTCAAACTGGATTTCCTGAGCTTTGGT
>CBDUHU010000623.1:0-2789 GCA_965366725.1 uncultured Kangiellaceae bacterium | reverse complement strand
GAGTTTCAACAAGTTGAATGGAAGCAGGATCGATCTGAAATTTTTCGTATATATCCTGCTGTAGTCTTGTTTGAGATTTAGGATTAGGCGCAGTGATCCCATTTGTTTTTCCATCCTGATTAACTCCCCATCCTTGTACAACCGCTTGAATCCGGTCATTATCTCTTTCTGCATCGGCTAGCCTTTTTAGTAAAACAACACCAACTCCTTCTCCTGGGACAAAACCATTGGCTCTTTGGTCAAAGGTAAAACACTGTCCGTCGGTTGATAACATGCCAACTTGCGTGCTGGTAATGTGCATTGCTGGCCCGGACATCACAGAAACACCACCAGCAAGTGCCATTTCACTCGCCCCGGATGTTAAGCTATCGCAGGCCGTTGCAATTGCAACTAATGAAGAAGAGCATGCAGTGTCTATCGATAGACAAGGCCCCTGGAGATTTAAAAAGTAAGAAATTCTGGCCGCAAGAATCGATATTGATCCGCCCATATCCTGTGAAATCTGATGATAGTCCCCGGTTCCACAACCAACAAATACACCGCATTTTGTTGCAGATAACGCTTTAGCATTGTAGCCGGCGTTTTCAATTCCATGCCAGCATGTCTGTAAAAATAGGCGCTGTTGCGGGTCCATATTGACCGCTTCATTTGGTGATATGCTAAAGAACAAAGGATCAAATAAATCATATTCTTCTAACGCGCCCATCCATTTACAATTAGTTTTTCCTGCTACCGCATCCCCGGCGCTATAATATCGATTGATATTCCAGCGTTGAGCGGGTACTTCAGTTATACAATTTTTCCCGGTTGCTATATTTTCCCAAAAGCTCTCCAGGTTATTAGCCTGCGGAAATTGGCCCGCCATGCCAATAACGGCAATTGATTGTTTCTGATTTTGGCGCGCATGATTAATCAATCTGTTGGTGTTTTGACCACGAATTGATGTTAGTTTACCTAAACTCTTATCTTCTGAAATTATATATTCATCATCAAGGTAATCTGAATTCTCCTGTACTTTGACTTCATTATTTTTTTGTTTCGAGTTGAACTGATAGTCAGCAGATAACGCCTGTTGTTGAACAAATTCTGCCAGCTCAGACAAGGTTGGGTAACCATATATCTTTGTCGCCTCAATCGATATTCCATATTTCTGATTGATTTGACTAACCCAACTAACACCAATAATTGAATCTACTCCCAGTTCAACAAACTGTTTATCCGAATCAATTTCGCCAATATCCAAATGTAGTTCTTGTGAAAGTAGAATTTTTAGTTCATTGATAATTTCAAGCAAATTATCAGCGTTGACTTCAGCAGAAACAACTGGCACTGAACTAGCAAGCGAATGCGCATCGTTTAAAACATCTAAGCTTTTATTAGCTGCCGCAACTGGCATATATTCGATTTTTTGTTCTTCACTCGCTGCCGACAGCCCTCCCACTTTTTCGGCTTCAGCTTTAACAAATGGAGTCAGTTCAATCAAGGTTGGATATCCATATATTTTGGTAGCTTCTAAAGTAGTACCATACTGTTGATTAATCTTACTAACCCAACTCACTCCGATAATTGAATCAACACCTAACTCAACAAACTGTGTGTCTTCTTCGATTTCATTCAACTCAAGATGTAATTCTTCAGCAAGAAGCTTTTTGATACAGACTAATACTTGAGTAATAGTTTGTTCATCCGAAAGTTCGCCAGTTACTTCCTTCTCTAAAATCTCTGGTTGGTTAACCTGTGGTGACCTTTGAGCCTGTTCTTGAACAAAGTTACTATTAATTTTTTGTAGCGTTTCTTTTCGCCCGACAAAAGTTTTTTCATGCATTGCTAATTCTGCCTGGTATGTTTTCTCCAGTTGATTTTGAATTGACTGATTAAATTGCTGCTTCAGCCTGATCAGTTCTATTCGCTCTACCTGGATGAGTTTTTCCGCTAACTGCAATGCTTCAGCTAAAACCTCTTTTCTTTTAACAACCGGAAAACCAATCCCTCTAGATGCCAATTCTTTTCCGGAATATTCACGTGCAGTCAATAAACTTTCCCGCGCAATATCAAGTCCAATTTTATGCTTAAATATTAAAGTTGAACCAGCTCCGGGAGTAAAACCATATCCCATATAAGGACTGACATATTTACTTTCCTTAGAAAATAAAACGAAATCAGCGAACATACCTAAAGCCCAACCGGCTCCCAATCCGTGCCCTTGCATCGCAGCGATAACGGGGATATCGCAAGCCATTGCCAATTGATAAATTTTCTTATCGGTGAATTTTGCTTTGCCTTCCTGAATTGCTAACAATCCTTCACGGGTTCCACCTGAGACAAAGTAATTATCGTAGCCAGTAAGTACTACAACTTTATATTGCTGTGAATCTTTTATATGCTTAAAAACCTTTTCAATACCATCTACAAATTCAGCGGAGAACATGTTTTTAGCTTCCCGGTCCTCCATAGACACAACCAGGACTGAGTCATGGTACAACTTAAGTTTCATTACTTCTGAATCTAACGGAATAGACGAATCATCATTAACTAAGTTAACTTTTTTCGACTCAATGAAGTCTGATTTTCGATTCACAATGGCGTTAATATGCTGTTGAATAAGGTCGCGTGAACTGTCTTTCCAATTGGTCAAAGTCAAATAATCAAACTGACACCAGTTTTGTGCCTGCTCAACCGCCTTATCAAATACCTTATCTGCCTTAAATACGCTGGTAACCGGGCAATGAGCCAGTAGCTTATGACCTGACAGTTCAGCCCCTGTCATCAAAATCTCTTTAGCAAACTGT
>CBDUHU010000622.1:0-2817 GCA_965366725.1 uncultured Kangiellaceae bacterium | reverse complement strand
TATATGAACTCGGAAGAGGATTATGAGATTTTTGCTTCAGAGTAAAAATATTATTGAAGGTTTGGGTAATACTATCTTTAAAAAAAATGGTAACTGTAGGTAGAGTATATTGTTTATCAACAAGGACTTTGTTTTGTTAACTTTTGTCGAACAGGTAAACGACAAGAAGAATCAATGGAAAACTATTTTCAATGGTCACTACCTGTTGTTGGCATGTTTGGTCTTTTTTTTGATGCCATATCATGCCTATGCCACTGAAGTTGAACCGCATGGAGAAATTAACCTGGCTTCTCAGATGGAAATAATTATAGACCACGACTCTAGTATCAATTTTGCAGAAATCATATTAAATTCTGAGTTACTTAGTTGGCAAAAAAACCAAAATACAAGTATGAATTTTGGTTTTCAGAAGAATCCGATCTGGCTAAAAACAAGAGTGACTAACTCATCCAAAGAAGACCTAAATTACTTATTAGTGGTCGAGTCGCCAACACTTGATTATCTGGATCTATTTTTAGTCGACTCGCAGCAGGCCGTTGTCCAGTTTTCTACTGGCAATGCGAGAAACTATTCCAACCGACTTCTTGATAATAGGAACTTTGTATTTCCAATTACTATTTCAGCACAAAGTTATCTTGATATCGTATTGAGAGTTGAGGAGGCGGGCTCTTTACAGGCGCCGATTTCACTCTGGAGTGCGGATCAATATTATGAAAACTACCAATATCAACAAACTAAATTGGCAATCTATATTGGTATCTTATTTACATTGGTACACTATAACCTTTTTTTGTGGTTAACTGTCGGTTCAAGAGCCTACGCATATTATGTGCTTTATATTATCTCTATGCTATTTGTCTGGGCGACACAAACCGGTATTGGTAGTCAATTTATCTGGCCGGAAAGCCCTCACCTGGCTTCACAAATTGTGCAAGTATCGGTACCTTTGTCGATAATTTTTGCAGCACTATTTGGTATTCATACTTTAAATTTGAAAAGTAACGAATGGTTGGGGAAGTTAAACTGGAGTTTAATTTTTTTCTCAATAACACTAATCCTATCAATTCCTTTTATAGCGGTTGCCACGCATTTAAAAATAAGTGTAGTTTCCGGGGTTCTTAGTTCTATTGTTTTTCTAATGACAGGATTTTCAAGATGGCAAAAAGGTGAGCTTGCAATTAAATTATTCACTGTTGCTTGGTTTGCATTTTTATCTGGAAGTGTTATTTATGGAGCGACAAAATTAGGAGTATTGCCAGCAAATATATTCACCAATAACATTATCTGGATAGGCTCTACTGTTGAAGGCATTTTACTGTCTTTTTCTCTTGGTGCGCGAATTAATCAAGTTCAACAGGATAAGTTATTATTAGAGCGTCAGCAGTTAAAAAGTAAAATGCGCGAATTTGAGTTAGAGAATATTGCGATTAAAGCAGAAGCTGAGAGTAAAGCCAAAAGTGAGTTAATCGCAACCTTTAGTCATGAAGTCAGAACGCCGATTAATGGTATATTGGGAATGACTGACCTTTTGGCTGAGTCAGCCAATACGGAAGAACAAAAAGAATTTATCAGTGTATTAAAATATTCAGGCCAGATATTACTCAATTTGATTAATGATGCCCTGGATTATTCTAAAATTGAAGCAGGAAAAATGACTGTCGAGTCGATTGAGACCGATCTTTATCAGGTGGTGGAATCGAGTGTTGCTATTTTTAGCTTTCAGGCAAGAGAGCGAGGGGTTGCTCTGGTTACCGAAATCTCACCAGAAACACCGCGAAAAATAATGGCTGATCCAGTGCGTTTAACTCAGATTATCAGTAATTTAGTCAGTAACGGATTAAAGTTTACCAATGAAGGTGAAGTCAGATTATCTGTTTTTAGTAATCAAGCTGACGGAATAATAAGATTTGAAGTCAATGACACCGGCATTGGTATCAATCAAGTACAACAGGAGCGGTTATTCCAATCTTTTCACCAGGCTGATAAATCGACCACCAGAAAGTATGGTGGAACCGGACTGGGTCTTTCAATTTGCAAGCAGTTAGTGTTGTTAATGGACGGAAACATCGGAGTGAATAGTAATCTTGGAGAAGGCGCCTGTTTTTGGTTTGAAATACCTCTGGTTCTTGCTGATAAATCGTCTGATAAGCCGGATGAAAAAACTAACAATGTTGAAACTTTAGTAAATGAGAAGCGCATATTGGTTGTAGAAGATAATCGAATCAACCAAATCGTATTAGCCAGATATCTGGAAAAGATGAACTGCGAAGTTATTATGTCTGATAACGGACTAAAAGCAGTTGAACAATATCAAATTGAAAAAGAGCGGCTTGATATGATCATCATTGATTATGAAATGCCTGAAATGGATGGTGTTGAAGCATCCAGACAAATCCGGGAAATAGAAAAGCAGACAATGACGAAGGTAATTCCGATTGTTATGCTGACCGCTCATACGATGCCTGAAACCTTGATAAAACTAGAGCAAAGCGGTATTGATGAAGTCATGTTTAAACCGGTTAAATCTGAGAAACTGAGTGATTTATTAACTCGCCATTTATCGGGCTTTGATTAATTTGCTATCAATATTGGAATGATTAGTTGTTTTAAAGTAGAATTCTCAGCCTATTTTTTAGTCTGGAAAAAACATGTTCAAATACCTGGCTCTTTTAGCACTCCTTGTTATTATTATTCTATTTTATTTTCGTTCAGCTTCAAACAATAAAGTTGCAGCTGCAAATATAGAAATGGGAAACAAATTTCTGACACAAAACAAAGAACTCGATGGTGTTATAGAGACTGCTTCGGGTTTGCAGT
>CBDUHU010000621.1:0-2821 GCA_965366725.1 uncultured Kangiellaceae bacterium | reverse complement strand
CGCCTTGGAGGACATCTGGTCAGTGGGCATGTGGATGGTGTGGGTAAAGTGGTTGCTGTTAGCCAGGAGTCGCGTAGCATACAGTATGATATCAAGGTTCCTCAGGAGCTAGCCAGATATATTGCTAAAAAAGGCTCGATAACGGTTGATGGAATTTCATTGACAGTTAATGAAGTGGAACAAACAATTTTTAAGTTAAACCTGGTGCCACATACTTTACAGGAAACTAATGCCAGAACTTTTCAGGTCGGTTCTATAGTGAATTTGGAAGTTGATTTGCTGGCACGTTATCTGGAAAGGTTACTAGATGGTGGCAAAGAAGGCGTAGCAAAGCCAGCATTGGATTATCAATTACTGGCAAATAGTGGATTTATTAAATAATGCTTTAACCGGCTAAATTAGGAAGAAAACTGGATTAATAATATGCAATTGAACACTGCAAAAGAACTGATTGATGATATTGCCGCAGGAAAGATGGTGATATTGATGGACGATGAAGACCGCGAGAACGAAGGTGATCTGGTCATGGCGTCCTCAATGGTACGACCCGAAGACATTAATTTTATGGCACGTTACGGTCGCGGGCTGATTTGTTTGACTCTGACTCAGGAACGTTGCGAACAACTTAGATTGCCATTGATGGTTGGTCGAAACTCAGCCTCATTTGAAACCAATTTTACCGTTTCAATAGAAGCTGCTGAGGGAGTAACTACTGGTATTTCAGCGGCTGACAGAGCAAGGACTATTCAAGCTGCCGTTGCTGCAAAGGCGATACCTGATGATATCGTGCAACCGGGACATATCTTTCCGATTATGGCAAAGCCCGGCGGTGTTTTAAATCGTGCGGGTCATACCGAAGCAGGCTGTGATTTGACTCGGCTTGCGGGTTTGGAGCCAAGTGCAACAATTGTTGAAATTCTAAATGAAGATGGCACTATGGCGCGTCGACCGGATTTGGAGAAAGTTGCCCAGGAACATGGACTAAAGATTGGGACTATTGCCGACTTAATCGAATACCGGATGAATACAGAAAATACGATTGAAGAAGCCTTATGTGTTGATTGGCCTACTCAGTTTGGCACTTTCAAACTCCACGCATTCAGAGATACCATTGATGATCAAACTCATATTGCATTGGTTAAGGGAGAAATTGATCCCGATGAAGCAACTTTAGTAAGAGTCCATATTACAGATATTGCAACTGATCTGCTCGCCAAGGAAAAGAAAACTCAGGGTAGTTGGACAATCCATCGGGCGATTGAGAGGGTCTCAGAGGAAGACAAAGGAGTTGTATTGCTTCTTGGTTACCAGTCTTCTCCGGCATCAATTATTGATAGAGTTGCCATGCTTTCGGGTGAAAAGCCTGTGAGCCCTAAAGTTCAGGCAAAAGAAAGTCGAGCATCGCGGACTGTCGGTATCGGATCACAGATATTAATGCAATTGGGTGTTCATAAAATGCGCTTGTTAAGCCCGGTAAAGAAGTACCGAGCCTTGTCCGGATTTAAGTTAGAAGTTATTGAATATATTGAAGATAAGTAATACTGGTGTAAACCAGCTGTTGGTACAAAAATTTTTGTGATTAATTGATTGATAAAATCATATTTAAATAGAGAGATTAAGATGAATACAATAGAAGGTAATATGGTAGGCAAAGGAAGTAAATTTGCACTGCTAGTTGCGCGATTTAATAGTTTTGTTGTTGAAAGTCTGGTTGAAGGGGCAATTGATGCATTGAAGCGTCATGGAATATCGGAATCAGATATAGACATCATACGAGTTCCCGGCGCCTTTGAAATGCCGATTGCTGCTCAACGTATCGCTGCTAAATCACAATATGATGCGATTGTCGCACTAGGTGCTGTGATTCGCGGTGGTACGCCTCACTTTGAATATGTTGCCGGTGAATGCGTTAAGGGACTCTCTCAAGTTTCTTTGAATGCCAATGTCCCAGTGTCATTTGGTGTATTAACCGTCGATAGTATTGAGCAGGCAATTGAACGAGCTGGAACTAAAGCTGGCAACAAAGGTGCCGAAGCCGCACTGAGTGCTCTTGAGATGGTTAACTTATTTAATCAGCTGGATGTTTAAATTATGACTGAAAAATCACCAATGATTCAGAAACCATCTCTGAGAAAAAAGGCTCGTCGCTATGCGGTACAGGGTATATATCAATGGCAATTGAGCAGCAACCCCATTACTGATATAGAACTTCAGTTTTTGGAAACCATCAATCAGGCTAAGGTTGATGTTGAATATTTTAGAGATATTCTGGTGACCACATTAACCTCTGTGACTCAGCTTGATGAACTGCTCACTCCTTATATGGATCGTGATTTTGAAGAAGTGAATCCTGTGGAGTTAGCAGTACTAAGGCTTGCCTGTTTTGAGTTGCGAGATAGAGCTGATGTCCCTTACCGGGTGGTGATTAATGAAGCTCTGGAGTTGAGTAAGACATTTGGTGCGACCGATGGCCACAAATTTGTCAATGGGGTATTAGATAAGCTAGCCAGAAAGCTACGACCACTGGAAGCTGGACGCTAATACTCGTCAACTAAATTCACAGCTTGAATTATAGTCTTTAATATTTTCTGCGATTACCGGCAATATTCATTGTAATGTTAACTGTCCCAGTCATCATGGTGTGATAGTGGGCGGGTGACAAAGAATAAGTGCTTTGGTGATCCTGTTTGAAAGGATATCAATGAAAGAATTTGAAATAATAAAGCATTATCTTATGTTTGATGGTGCTAAACGAAAAGACGTTATAAAAGGGATCGGTGATGATTGTGCTTTGGTTAAAATACCAAGGGGACAAAGACTT
>CBDUHU010000620.1:0-2832 GCA_965366725.1 uncultured Kangiellaceae bacterium | reverse complement strand
AGTTGTGCCGCAAGAGTTGAGCCTGTCAGGCTCAAAGCTTCAAAATGTTATCAGGAGTGTGTTTATGAAAGAGCTAACTAATCGTCAAAGCGAAGTTTTTGAGGTACTCAAAGAGTATGTTGAAAATTATGGTATTGCACCAACTCATGTCGAATTAGCTGAGTTAATAGGAGTCAGTTCCTCAAAAGCAGCAGCGGATCATTTAAAAGCTTTGGAAAAGAAAAGCGTGATCAGGATTTACCCCGATAAGCCTAGAGGTATTCAGATCTTAGAAAGTAATGATAATGAACTGCCGCTAATTGGTTCTGTTGCTGCAGGGCTTCCAATTGAAGCAATTGAAAATGTTGAAGCTTATGTGACTATTCCAGAGGTTTTGAAACGTAATAAACCAACTTTTTTGCTAAGAGTAAGAGGCGACAGTATGATTGATGAAGGTATTCTGGATGGTGATCTGATCGCTGTTCGAAAAACCAATACTGCTGAAGTTGGGCAAATTGTCGTAGCGAGGATCGATGACGAAGTCACTGTGAAAAGGCTTGAAAGACAAGGAAATAAGGCTGTTTTGCAGCCAGCAAATGACTGCTATCAACCAATAATATTGCCAGCTGAAGATCTTGCCATTGAGGGTCAGTTTGTTGGCTTGATAAGGGCTTGATCGGTTAATAAACACAGACTTTTTAATAAAATATGCTAATTGTAATAAAACTATTTTGCTGTAGCTGTGCTTTAATATGGTTTTCAGTGTAATTTCTGTTCGATTCGGCTAAAATAGCGGCCTTTTTCCGCTAGTCTGATTGATATATGAAATTTATTATTAAGTTATTTCCAGAAATAATTGTTAAAAGTAAACCTGTGCGAAAACGGTTTATTGTCCAGCTTAAGAAAAACCTGAGAAAAATTCTGCTTCCAATTCATGATCAAATTAGCGTTACTGGTTCATGGGATTTTATTGAAATCGGGCTATCGAGCGAGCATGATGAGCACCTGGAAGCTCTGGTTCTTGATAAGTTAAAGTGTACTCCGGGCATCGATTTTATTCTTAAAGTGAAAGCCCATAATTTCAATGATCTACAAGAGATCGCTGATATTGTTGTTAGTGAATATGCTGAAAAAGTTAAAGATAAAACTTTTTGTGTCAGAGTAAAAAGAAGCGGACGACACTCATTCAACTCTATTCAAGTTGAGCAAAAGGCTGGTGGAGCCTTATTGCATAACAGTCAATCTGCCGGAGTAAAGCTAAAAGATCCGGAAGTTCGTGTTCAACTAGAAATCAAACAAGATCAACTGTTAACAATTGAGTCTCGTACCCAGGGGTTGGGCGGCTTTCCCATGGGACAACAAGAATCATGTGTCAGTCTTATCTCTGGTGGTTACGACTCATCGGTTGCCAGTTACTTGATGATGAAGCGTGGAATTAGAACTCATTTTTGTTTTTTTAACCTGGGTGGTATTGCTCACGAAGTTGGTGTTAAGCAAGTTTCTCATTACTTATGGGAAAAGTATTCTTCTTCTCATCGGGTGTTATTTATTACCATTCCTTTCGAGCAGGTTGTTTCCGAAATACTTTCAAAAGTTCATCACTCGCAAATGGGGGTAGTACTTAAGCGAATGATGCTTAGAGTTTCTGAACGTGTTGCGAAAGAGTTTAATGCACCTGCGGTAGTGACTGGAGAGTGTGTTGGTCAAGTATCAAGCCAAACATTGACGAATTTAGCGGTAATTGATCAATCAATCGATATTTTAGCGATGCGGCCACTGATAACTATGGACAAGCAGGATATTATCTCAATTTCCCGTGAAACTGGTACTGAAGAGTTTGCCGCTGTAATGCCAGAATATTGTGGTGTTATCTCTGACAAACCAACCACTTGTGCGAAGCTTGATAAAATAGAAAAAGAAGAAATGAATTTCGATTTTGATATTCTTGAGCAATCATTTGCTAATCGAAAGGTTGAGAATATTGATCAATTGTATCAATCCAACGAAAATATTGCTGAGGTAGACGTCGTTAATATGCCCGCGACATCAGATATCGTTATTGATATTCGACATCCCCACGAGTTAGCCGTTAGTCCTTTATTTCTAACAAAAAATACAGTGTTGGAAATTCCTTTTTTCAAATTGCAATCAAACGAATCTCTTGAAAAGGATAAACAGTATTTATTGTATTGTGATAAAGGGATTATGAGTCAGCTACAGGCAGAAGATTTAATTGCTAAGGGCTACAAAGTTAAGGTGTATCAACCTTAGTTATTTGATGATATACAAGCTAGACAGAGCAGATAAACTCTGCTCTGATTCTTATGTTCCGATTACTTGTATCTGATCTGACCAACTACCTGAAAGAGATTAAACTAAACTTGATCTTCAGTTATGGATGCTCGCTATTTGTGCAATTATTCAATATAGAAAAACGCCCAATGAAACTCTTAAATGGAATATTATTAGTTTTTGTTTCTTTTAATGTTTTCTCTCAAACTACAAATATAGAAGATAATGCCAGGGATAGGGTTATTCCAGTAAAACTTTACTATCCAGAAAACATAGAAAAATGTACTGTAGAGTTAAGATGCCCAGTAGTATTTTTGAGCGCGGGATATGGAATGCTTCATACAGACTATTCATTTTTGGCTGAACAGTGTTCTCTATTGGGATACCTAACCATTGCGATTAAACATGAATTACCTGGTGACCCAGCTTTATCCGTTACCGGAAATTTATATGAAACTAGAAGTGAAAACTGGATACGAGGTTCTAAAACTCTTGAGGTCGTTAGAGACAAGTTAATTCAAAAATTGCATGAGTTTAATTTTGACAGTCTGATACTGGTCG
>CBDUHU010000619.1:0-2835 GCA_965366725.1 uncultured Kangiellaceae bacterium | reverse complement strand
ATTCGAATTGGTTTTATCAGTTGTCATAAGCATTGGCATAAACTTCTCAGTGAACTGAACGGTTGTTGGCAAGTTAATGGGCCTGCCCTTTATGTGATGGAAAAGGCCTTTAGAGATTTCGCCTGGCAAACAAAGCAAAGAGAGGCATTAAAGTTACTTTCTAAAAATCTGCTGGAAATACTAACTGAGTTTTTTGATCCGCTGGAGATTATGTCAACACCACTTTTTGTAACCATTAAATGTAATCAGGCTGACCGTCTTTATCAGCATTTGTGTCTGGACAAAATCTATATCAGGCTCTGTGATGAAGAAAATAGATTACGATTTGGCATCCCGAAACTGGAAGATAGTTTACGGCTAAAAAACTCACTAACCAGTTTTTTCAAGGATAAAATCTGATGAGCCAGTCAAATAACCAAACCGACACTCTTGACTTCAGTGGCGCTGAATTAAGTGCTCAGGGATTGAACATTCATGCTGTTTTTAATATTGCTCAATTACCAGAAGAAATCATTGAGCAATTGATTAAAAGTTGTTCAGAAATTAAGCAATATAATCAACTGATTTTAATTGGACACGCTGGTACTCTTTTATGGAAAATGGTGAGTCAGTGGTTATCAGATTCGAAAGATCCTGTTGATGAATTTTCTTATTTTCAGACAGAGAAATATTTCAAACAGCGATTTTCTCCAGAAGACTTTAAGATTATTTTTCCCGGAACTTCCCATGTCGGACTTCAGGCACTTGGGAGGATTGCTGGCTGGCATCATTCTTCGCCATTTCGAGTTGGAATAAACTGGCAGTGGGGGAGTTGGTTTGCCTATCGTTCAGTGGTATTAGTCAAAAGTCGCTATTCTCCAACAGAAGTTGATATGAAAGATTCTCCTTGTCTGACCTGTAGTGAAAAGGCTTGTGTTAGTGCTTGTCCGGCAAAGGCATTAGTCCAGTCGGATTTGTCACTCAAGACTTGCATAGATTATCGTAAAAAGTCCGATTCGGATTGTAAAGATCGCTGCAAAGCACGTATGGCTTGTCCTGTTGCTCGAAAACACCAGTATTCTCTACCGCAGATTCAATACCACTACTCACTTTCGATGAAAGTTATCGAGAAACTTTAAACACCAATTTTGGCTAGTTCTTCCTTGACTAAATTGATTCTGCTACTTTTCAAAGATCGTGTAAAAGGCTATGATACGAGCAAACTCGGTCGATCCCTATTTTTGGGTGGTATCAGCGAGTCAGCCTGTATTGCATTGAAATAAATACCGATTAAAAGTTAGCTTAATAATTATAAGAGAATGATAGATGCCAAGAGCAAGTGAATTAAAACGAGGTGTTGCCGTCGAATATAATGGCAAGATGTTGTTGGTAAAAAACATTGATGTGCACAGCCCTAGTGCCAGAGGTGCTGCAACTTTGTACAAAATGCGTTTTAATGATATTGCGACGGGAGGCAAAGTAGAGCACACCTTTAAAGGTGACGATATGCTGACTCAGGTTGATTTAAGCCGTAACCCAGTTAGTTTTTCTTATATTGATGGTGATGATTATATATTCATGGATAATGAAGATTACAGTCAATACAACTTCAAGCTTGCGGATATTCAGGACGAAATGTTATTTATCAATGAATCTACTGAAGGGTTGATAATATTAACTGTTGACGGAAAAACTGTTGGTCTGGAATTACCCCAATCTGTAGAAATGGAGATTACAGAAACAGACCCGTCTATTAAAGGTGCTTCTGCATCAGCGAGAACCAAACCTGCGCGATTTGCTACTGGCTTAACCATTCAGGTTCCCGAGTATATTTCAAATGGCGAAAAGGTGAAGATAAATACCGCAGACAAGAAATTTATGGGGCGAGCGGATTAGTCAATGAAATTACCCCACAGGTCCTTAGATTATTTTCAAAAACTTAATGCCATCGCGATTGAATCAAGCGCCATTTCCGTCATTGAATCAACTATCGATTATCGTAACCAGTTATTTGAATTGATTAGAAGTGCCAAAAAAAGAATTTATATTACTGCGCTTTATTTGCAGGATGATGATGCGGGAAAAGAAGTATTACAAGCTATTTATCAGGCAAAGCAAGATAACCCCGAGCTTGATGTAAAAATATTTGTTGATTTTTTACGAGCGCAACGAGGATTAATGGGATTTCCGGAAAGTATTGGAAATATTCGGTTATATCGTGAGTATGCTGAAAGATATGAACATCAGATTGATATTCTGGGCGTCCCGGTAAAAAGTAAAGAAGTACTAGGTGTACTGCATCTAAAAGGTTTTATTTTTGATGATAAAGTTCTCTATAGTGGTGCGAGTATTAATAATGTCTACTTACAACAACAAACCAGATATCGCTATGATCGTTATCAATTGATACAAAGTCGTCGCTTAGCCGATTCAATGGTTCGTTTTCTGCGGAACTACATGCTTCAAGCAGCTGCAGTTAAGTCGTTAACCGGTAAAAGCATAGTCGATAAAAAGCAATTAAAGCCTTCGATTAGACAGTTTAAGAAAGCGCTAAGGTTTGGTAACTATGTATTTGAGCCTGATAACTCCCCAATCAATGAAACTCAAGTAAAGGTTACTCCATTACTCGGATTTGGCGGACGAAAAAACCCACTCAATCAAACTATTTATGAGCTGGTAAAAAATACCAGGCAGAGAATTATTATTTATACTCCCTATTTTAATTTACCCAATAAAATTAACAAAGCAGTACGGCGTTTATTAAAAAATGGAAAAGTAGTTGATATTGTTGTTGGTGATAAAAAAGCAAATGATTTTTATATTCCTGAAGAGCAAGATTTTAATAAGGTTGGAGTT
>CBDUHU010000618.1:0-2835 GCA_965366725.1 uncultured Kangiellaceae bacterium | reverse complement strand
TTCAGCTGTTTGATATTCCGAAGCACTGGACAATTTTTGCTGTAGATAGATGCCCTTATCGAAAAATAATTTCTTATGCTAATTTTCGACTAAATATAAAGAAATATAATTGTACCGGTAAAGCAATGTTAAGTTGCACGAAGTCGCTTAAAGCTAGTATTGATAAAATCATTGATGATGGCTCTGTGTTAACGGTAAAAAATATCGAAAATTATAAAGACTTAGATGGTCAATTGAGAGCAGAAATATTACGATTTGAGTTCTTAAATGAAGATATAAAAGAGATGATGTCTAAATTATCAATTGATACTTATCCCAAGCTTGGGCACTATAAAAAGGGACTTGGTGCAAATCAGCTTTCATTAACTGATATATTTTCAAAGTGGCAAATAAAACGAATCAATGACCTGTTTGATGAAGAATTTGAATATTTTGGTTATCAAAAAATTTTGCTTTAAGTAATGTCGCTTGCAAAGCAAGAGATATACTGATTTTGGTATAGACAAATTAATATTTAATATTTAGTGACAATAATATAGAGTAAAGATGTGAATTTTAAGCAATTGAAAAAATATTGTCTGAGCAAAAAATCAGCAACTCTGGATTACCCGTTTGGGGATGATGTTTCAGTATTCAGAGTTAAATCAAAGATGTTTGCGCTCGTTGGCAATCGGGAGTGGAAAGGCGTGCAGACTATGATGCTTAATTTGAAGATTGATCCTGATGAGTCTTTTGTCATTCGGGATATCTTTCCCAGTATTACTGTAGGTTACCATATGTCCAAAAAGCATTGGATCAGTATCTACTTTGATGGCTCTGTGCCAGATGGTGAAGTCGAACGCTTAATTGATGGTTCATATGATTTAATTGTCGCATCATTGTCAAAACGGCAACGCCTGTCTCTGCTTTAGCCAATATATTGTTCCTGCCAGGTTTTATGTTAAGGTAAAGTTTGAATAAGCGTTGGTCTGAATGTAATATTTCACTGAATAAACCGTCATATGGAATAATAGAACTCATTTAAATTTATAAGGAACATTATGTCATTTTTTCGCTCCAGGTATTTTATCTTTGCCGCAATTGTCTTATTGTCAGCTGCTTCATTGATGCTGTTGACCAGTAAACAAGTTTCATCACAGTCAACGGATGATAAAGTCGCAGAAGCAGCCGAATATGCCGGTGAAGATTGGATGCTAACTAGCCTTAACAACCAGCAATTACGCTTATCAGACTACAAAGATCAACCAGTTCTACTGGTTTTTTGGGCCACCTGGTGTCCGTACTGTAAGAAGTTGCTTCCTGGGATTCAATCGCTTCACGACAAGTACGCATCCAGAGGATTAAAAATTATTGCTGTTAATATCAGAGAAGATTGGAAACCGGATGTTTATTGGCGTAATCATGAATATACTTTTGACTCTGTGCTGGAGGGCGATGAGGTAGCGATCAAGTATGGTGTTAAGGGCACACCTGGAATTGTATTTATCCAGCCCGGTGGTAAAGTTCTCGGAGTACAGTCTTTTTCAGATCCGCAACACCCAATGTTGGAAAAATTTGCGCAAATGTATACTTCCAAAAAATAGAGTCTGGGCTCTTTTCAAAATGTAAGTAGGTTACTGTCTGTATACCCCTAAGCAGCAATCAGTATCAGATTGCTGCTTAGGGGTAATAGAGGTTGCTTGAATTGTTTCTTGTATGTCAGGGCGAATTAGCAACAGTCTGAATAAGGGTTTTCGGTGCTAAACTTAAGTTGATTTTTAAACTTCTCCATATTAATACCTTCGCTGCTAATCCCTAAGGATTCACCTTCCATCACATGGGTTCCGAAATGATAAATCGCATTAAAGTCTCCATTAATGACTGATTCATCGTAAGACTTCGCATTTTGCTGGACTTTTTCATTTATTTTTTTATGCTTGGCGATGGCATCTGAGCCATGCCTTTTTTCAAGCATCTGCATGGTTGTTTGAGGAGACAGCACCAATCCGGTGGCATTATTACCGCCGAAGCCTTTTGAATTAAGTATTGCCGCTTTCATTTCACTGCCTTTGTCGCCAACAGGCTTATGTTGCAAACAGAAATCAAGATTAGAATCATGAACATCATCGGCTATTTTATCAACCGTATTGATTGCAGGAATAAAACCATATTCCCAAACGCCAAGAGTTGCCGCTAATTGATCACCACCGGCAGGACCAAGTGAATGACCAACATAGGATTTAATTGCTGCAACAGGCCATTTCTCGATACCAAATGTTTTTGCTATTTCATTCAGTATGTGTGATTCAGTAACCCTGTTTTGTGGAGTGCCGGTTCCGTGGGCTTGAGCAAAAGATTGTTTAACACCTTCCTCTCCCAATATATTTTTAGCTAACGACATCGCCTTAGCAACACTAATGTAGTTTCCGATCCCCGGAGAAGAGATTGATTTTTTATTTGCATCGGCATTGACAAAAACATCAGGTACTGAGCCATAAATAGTGGCACCTAATTCAAGTGCTAACTCATCATCCATTAAAACAAAAAACTGTGAAGCTTCAGCCAGCGTGAAGCCTGCATTTTCTGCAAAAGGACGGCAAGCTCGACGATTGTTGGCTTCTTCTGTGCCATCCAACGCTGCTAATTGACTATCTTCAGCAAGTGCCCCCATTGCTTTAAAACCTTCGATTACTTCTGGTTCCACTGGCGCTTCTGCACCACCAACAATGACTATTCGCGAATGTCCCGACTGGATATCACCAATCCCCTGACGAAGATTATACAAAAATGTTGCACAGGCGCCCATGTTAGTACCAGTGGCACCAACGCTATTGATCATATAGCTATTAATAAAAT
>CBDUHU010000617.1:0-2839 GCA_965366725.1 uncultured Kangiellaceae bacterium | reverse complement strand
CTTTTTTATTGCTTTTAACACTTGTCGCTTGGCATATTTACGTAAATCTCTCACTTCATCCTTAAGCTGTTCGCCTGGCTCTTGCTTCTCCAGGAAATTACAGATATATTTTGCTGGCATATTATTCAACGCAATCGCCGCAATATCCTGAATTGACAGCTCAGAAGACGGCACCTCTATATTCTCATCTTGCATGAGCATATGAATTTGTTCAAATACTATCTCCTCTGCCAGGTTTTCTAAATCATCATGATAGTACATTTCTTTATACATGAGACACTCCAGTAAATTCTGCTGTTATTTTAAATGCTGATTAGCCGACATTAATAACCCGAAATATATCGTTTTAATTAGTAAGAAAATAAAGCCTTTACACCTTTTATTCTGTTTACCAACCGCTACAATATTATTTTAGAACATATCTTCGTTTTTTATCATCTAATCAGTTAATATTCCTTTAGAATATATTATTTATCCAGAATCCCACTTCATGTCGCAAAATTATCAAGTAATTATTATTGGCGCAGGCGCCGCAGGATTAATGTGTGCAGCAACGGCCGCGGCCAGAGGGCGGTCAGTCATTGTGCTGGATCACGCAAATAAAATGGCTAAAAAAGTGCTTATGTCCGGTGGAGGGCGTTGTAACTTCACCAATTTGTATGTTGAGCCTGAGAATTTTATATCGCAGAATCCGCACTTTTGTAAGTCAGCATTAAGTCGCTATACCCAATGGGATTTTATTTCATTGGTTGAAAAACACGCTGTTAAGTATACCGAGAAAACACTCGGCCAATTATTTTGTCAAAATTCATCCAAAGAGATTCGAGATATACTGCTCGCTGAATGTCAGGCAAATGGGGCGAGAATTCAATTAAAATGCAATATTGATTTAATTCAGGAAAATGATGGTAACGGTTTCCTGTTAAACACTAGCCATGGGGATTACCATTGTGAATCGTTAGTTATCGCGACTGGCGGACTATCAATACCAACGATGGGCGCGAGCGACTTTGGTTACAAGGTTGCCACCCAGTTTGGGCATCAGATTGTACCTACACATGCAGGCTTAACCCCCTTATTATTTGATGCGAAAAAGCAGAAAGAGTTTGAGATTCTGTCAGGTAATTCAATTGATGTTGAAATCTCATGTAATGATGTGCAATTTAAGGAAGCAATGCTGTTTACCCATAAGGGACTCAGTGGACCTGTTATTTTGCAGATATCCAGCTATTGGCAAAAAGGTGATCCGCTTGTTATCAACCTGCTTCCGACACTGGATGTGTCCCTCTGGTTATCTGAAAATATTCGTAACAGACCGGAAATCAATCTAAAAACCCTGTTAGCAACACAGTTCAGTCAATCTATCGCGACTTATTTTACCGAACAACTAGAAATTAATAGCAAGTTAAAACAACTAGATCATAATCAATGCAAACTAATCGAATCATTTTTAACCGGATGGAAATTATATCCAAGCGACGTAGAGGGTTATCGGGTTGCTGAAGTTACTCTTGGAGGCGTCGCGACCGACAAAATTTCCTCTAAAACTTTTGAGTCAATTAATCAGAAGGGACTGTATTTTATTGGAGAAGTACTTGATGTAACAGGCCACTTAGGCGGGTTCAATTTCCAATGGGCATGGGCATCCGGTTACGCCTCAGGTTGTAATGTCTGAGGAGTTTAATAATACTGAATTTTTAAATCACATTAATCTGGCCAGAATCGATATCAGGCCAGATTATCTCAAAAAGTTATCGCCCTGTCAGGCTGGATAACTCAATCACTGAGAAACGATTGACTAAACCTGCTCTGTCGCTGACAATTCAGGCTTATGCATCATTTTTAGTAGTAGTCCGGCAACTCTATCGCGCATTTCACGGCGATCAACGATCATATCAATAGCACCATGATCAAGCAAAAACTCGCTCCGCTGAAAACCTTCCGGTAATGTCTCACGAACAGTTTGTTCTATTACTCTTGGCCCGGCAAAACCAATTAGAGCGTTAGGTTCACCGATATTAATATCTCCCAACATTGCCAGGCTGGCCGAAACGCCTCCCATAGTAGGATCAGTAAGAATAGAAATAAATGGAAGCCCTTTGTTGGACATTCTTGCCAATGCTGCACTGGTTTTAGCCATCTGAAATAGAGATATTAATGCTTCTTGCATTCTTGCTCCACCACTTGTAGAGAAACAAACAAGCGGAATGCCTTCCTCAATACACACAGCGGCAGCTCTGACGAATTTTTCACCAACAACCGATGCCATCGAACCAGCCATAAAATTAAATTCAAATGAACAGGCAACAACTGGCAAGCCTTTTAGTTCACCTTTTAAAACGACTAGCGCATCGTTTTCGCCTGAGGCTTTTTGAGCCCCTGAAATCCTGTCTTTGTAGCGTTTAGAGTCTTTAAACTTGAGCCTGTCGACCGGCTTAAGGTCTATGCCGATTTCATCCAACTGGCCTTCATCCAAAAAATTTGTTAAGCGTGTACGAGCCCCAATTCTCATATGAAAAGAACATTTAGGACACACCTCTAATGTTCGTTCCAACTCAGCTCTGTACAATACTGCATCACAGTTCTGACATTTTGCCCATACTCCTTCTGGGACCGATTTTCTGCGATCGGCAAGCGAAGTTGTTCTTTTCGGTAGTATTCGTTCAAACCAGCTCATAAATTGCTCTACTTTACCATTATCGTTCTAAATTATTATTCCATGAGCGTGTCTTATTGCACACCCTGTTGTCTAGTTTTACTTTAAATTCTGGTGGCTATTCTAACATTCTTTGCCTAAAGATTAAGACCTTAAACAATCTTAACTGGTCTTATCTCTATA
>CBDUHU010000616.1:0-2839 GCA_965366725.1 uncultured Kangiellaceae bacterium | reverse complement strand
AACTGATTCAGCAGAAAATACAAAGAGAAGCATTAAAAAAAGAGAGTGACGAGAGTTCTCTTAAACGACTTTCTTCACTGGAAGAGAAGATCACTGATATGGAGAGAGAGTTTTCCGAACTGAATGAAATCTGGACCGCAGAGAAGGCTGCATTACATGGTACTCAATCAATTAAGACCGATTTGGAACGGGCGAGAATTGACCTGGACGCGGCCAAACGTGCCGGTGATCTAGCTAGAATGTCTGAACTTCAGTACGGTCGGATTCCTGAGCTGGAACAGCAGTTGGATATGGCTAGTCAGGTTGAAATGCAGGACATGACACTACTGCGTAACAAGGTAAGTGATAATGAAATAGCCCATATTGTGTCTAAATGGACAGGTATACCTGTCAACAAAATGCTTGAAGGTGAGAGAGAGAAGTTACTTAAGATTGAAGAGCACCTACACACTCGTGTGATAGGACAGGAGGAAGCTGTTTCAGCGGTATCAAATGCCGTTAGACGTTCCAGAGCCGGTTTGTCTGATCCGAATAGGCCAAATGGCTCTTTTCTGTTTCTAGGGCCTACCGGAGTTGGAAAAACTGAACTATGTAAAGCACTGGCTAATTTTCTGTTTGATTCTGAAAGTGCAATGGTACGGATTGATATGTCTGAATTTATGGAGAAACACTCAGTTGCAAGGTTAATTGGTGCTCCGCCCGGTTATGTGGGCTACGATGAAGGTGGTTATCTTACTGAGTTGGTCAGGCGTAAACCTTATTCAGTGATATTATTGGATGAAGTGGAAAAAGCTCATCCAGACGTATTTAATATTTTACTACAAGTACTTGAAGATGGTCGACTTACTGATGGGCAGGGAAGAACAGTTGATTTTCGTAACACTGTTATCATAATGACTTCAAATATGGGATCTGATTTGATATTGGAGTCGGCTGGTAAAGCTCATTACGAAGAGTTAAAACAGAAAATAAGTAATGTTATCGGGGATTATTTTCGACCTGAGTTTTTAAACAGAATTGATGAAATGGTAATTTTTCATTCATTAGAAAAAGAACATGTGCAGCAAATAGCAGCAATTCAACTAACACAGTTAAGTGAAAGATTGAAAGATAACGGTATTTTATTTGATTATACTGAAGCTGCTTTGGCAAGCATTTCTGATAAAGGTTTTGATCCTGTTTATGGGGCAAGACCACTGAAGCGAGCCATACAACAATGGGTGGAGAACCCATTGGCGGAACAAATTCTCGCAGGGAAAATACTTAATGGAAAAAAAGTGAAGCTGGATGAGGTTGGTTCTGATTTAGTGTTTCTCTAACTAAAATGCAGGGTATTTTTAATACATAGAGTAACCCTGCATATTTACTCGCCTTATAGATCATGCTCTTTTATAATGCTGTCAGATAATTATTTAATTTAAGGATGAACCTTAATGCTCAGTAATATTTTGGTTACTGGTGGTGCGGGTTATATTGGAAGTCACACCTGTCTGTTACTCTTGGAAGCGGGCTTTAACGTGATTGTTATTGATAATTTATCCAATGCCTCTCAAGAGTCTCTGCATCGAGTTGAGCAGCTGACAGGTAAGAAGATTAGTTTCTATAAGGCTGATATTGGTGATACAGAAGCCATCAATTTAGTTTTTAACAATCACCAGATCGACGGAGTCATACATTTTGCAGGATTGAAAGCTGTAGGCGAATCAACTCAGATACCATTAGAGTACTATCAGCAAAATATTACTGGAACTCTTAATTTGCTTAAAGTGATGTCGAGTAATCACTGCTTTAATATTGTTTTCAGTTCTTCCGCTAGTGTTTATGGTGAGCCAGAAACAGTTCCTGTTACTGAAGGATTTCCCACCGGCGCAACTAATCCTTATGCTCGAAGCAAGTTGTTTATCGAAGAAATCATGAAAGATGTTGCCAAATCAGACCAACGTTGGAGACTGGTTTTATTACGCTATTTTAATCCAATTGGCGCACATTCCAGTGGTCGTATTGGTGAGGACCCACATGGTACACCGAATAATCTGGTTCCTTATCTTTGTCAGGTGGTTTCCGGTAAACTAGATAGATTAATGGTTTTTGGCGATGATTATCCGACAGTAGATGGGACAGGAGTCCGTGATTATATCCATGTAACTGATTTGTCAAACGCACATGTTAAATCAATTGAAAAAATAATGGGGTTATCAGGTGTCTCAGTGTTTAATATTGGTACTGGCAAAGGGTATTCGGTGTTTCAAGTTATTTCAGCTTTCGAAGCGGTTGTTGGTAGAAGTATTCCTGTTGAAGTGGTCGCGCGGAGAGCTGGTGATATTGCACAATGTTGGGCTGATGCCAGTGAGGCAGAGATACAACTTGGCTGGAAAGCTGATAAAGGGCTAGCTGAGATGGTTGAAGATTGTTGGCGTTGGCAGAGTAATAACCCACATGGCTATGATTCATAAGCGAAATTATTTTCACTAAGTACTTGCGTGTGAGCATAATTCTGTTAACATACGCGCCTCAAATTTAAGGTTCATTGACTTACAATGGATCATTAAGTTATAGTCGCGTAGCTCAGTTGGTTAGAGCACCACCTTGACATGGTGGGGGTCGGTGGTTCGAGTCCACTCGCGACTACCATTTTTCAATCTTTTCAGAAGATTTAGTAATTCGATCTGTTTCAATAGTCAGCGAATATTCAGGAACAAGAGCACGACAATCTCCCTCTATCCGATTTTAAAACAGGCGACTGGTACTGTATCCAACCGTATAAATTCTGAATTTCTGACTTATAACGCAGCAACTCTACTTATCATTTAAAGGTTTGGTATGTGTTGTGATGAGGGAA
>CBDUHU010000615.1:0-2840 GCA_965366725.1 uncultured Kangiellaceae bacterium | reverse complement strand
CCTTTCTCCATGGATGGAGTGACTTAATATCATCAATAAACCTGGTTTTTTGTGTTTCCGTCAATAAGCTGTCTAACTCTTCCGAACATCCAATTTTTACTGACGTTTTAAAGTCCACTGATTCGGTTGGAATGGTTGGTAATTGTTCCAGTAATTCTATCCACTGTTGTTGTTCACCATGAGTATAAGTTTTTAGTTTGTTGTCAACTGCATCAACTAGTGGATTAGTCAGGGATTCAATTGGAGTTTTGCTCAGATTTTGTCTAAGCTGGTTGAAGTTAATCATATTATATTTATCGTTGTCAGGTTATTATTTGATGGCAAGTAAAGAAACAAAGTTATACTGCTGAAGCCAGCAATTGACATGTTTAAAACCTGTGCTTTTTAACTTCTCGTAGTGTTGTGCTAAGGTTTCTGGAAGCAATACATTTTCTAGTGCATTTCTTTTTTGACTGACTTCCAGGTCACTATAACCATTTTCTTTTTTAAATTGATGGTGGAGTCCTACCAACAATTCATCTACCCGGCTATCATCAAATAATATTTTTTCTGAAAGTATTAAAATACCGCCGGGCAACATACCGTCGTATATTTTCTGTAACAATGACGCTCTTTCCATTTTTGCAATAAATTGCAGAGTAAAGTTCAACACAACCATTGAAGCTTTGGTGATATTGATATCCTGGATATTACCCTGTTGTAGTTTGATTGTGGTTTCATGCTTGAAAGCGTTAATATGCTGTTGGCAACGTTCCAGCATTGCCTGTGAGTTGTCCACGGCGATAATGTTGACATTCTCGACCTTTATTCCAGCGCTCATTGAAAGGCTTGCTGCGCCCAGAGAGCAACCCAGATCATAACAATGACTGTCCTCTTGAACGAATTGTGCAGCTATTTTTTTCAGATCTTCAATAATCTGGGCATAACCAGGTACAGATCGTTCTATCATGTCCGGAAATACTTCAGCAACGTTTTTATCAAAGCTAAAAGGAGTAACTTTTTGTGGTTCTGCGAACAGGTTGTCGGTCTTATTATTCATAAATGCTTTTCTACACAAATCTCTTGATAACTATTTTATCGCATTAAATCAGCGAGGATAAATCGGCTGCTGGTTGAATAACTTCTTTGCCACCGTCCAGAGTAAATTTAAACCCTTGTTTATCCGCCACGTAAATGAGTTTTCCTGAGTTGTACTTTAATGCCGTTCCCTCTGGAATTCCGATAACAGTTTGTCGAGGGTTTTTAACTAAGAACTCGTTAATTCTTTGTTCTCTGGTTTCCCCGTTGTGACCCGGCGGATTACCATCAATATAATGTGGGTTAATTTGTATCGGTAATAAGTGGAGAGAATCAAAACTTGCAGGTTCAACTATCGGCATATCATTGGTTGTTCGGATACTTGGTGCTGCTATGTTTGAACCTGCACTCCATCCAATATAAGGAGTTCCTGTTTGCACTTTCTCACGAATTGTATCTAAAAGTTGGTTTTCATAAAGTGTGGCTAAAAGGTTAAAAGTATTCCCACCACCCACAGCAATAGCTGATGCATTCAGAATAGCTTGCTGAGGATCAGAACTGTGGTGAATTGAAGTAATCTGGTAGCCAAATTTTTCAAATGCTGTTGAAACCATTTCTTCATAGGTATCGTAGTCGATAGAAACGCCAGCGTAGGGAATGAACAATAGGTTTTTTGTTTTATCGCCAAGATGGTTTTTGATCAGATTTTCTGCATGTTCCAGATATCCGGTATCGCCGACTCTGGAGCTACTTAACAGGAGTAGGTTCATAATGTTCAGGTTAGCCAATTAAAAAGTTAATTGACTATTTTACCTGTATTATCCAATTTGTGCACGCCAATCAGATATTTTGCCAATGCTAGTGATTAAATTAAGCCTTAAGTCCGATCAAGGTATTTTCAATCGCACTTTGGATTAATGCTTCTTTGTTTTGCCAGTCAACCGTGGGAAGGCTGTAAAATGCGCCGTAAATTCCGTATACAGACAGCCCAATAATCTGAGATACCATAAGGTGGTCATTAATCCTAAAAATCCCGGCTTCGATACAACGTTTGACACAATGATGCATTAGTTCAATGTATTTTCGCGTCCCTTCAGCAGCATACACATCAAAGTTTTCAGATTTTTCTGCCTTATGGTCCTGGGTGGCAATTCCAAGTTGATAGCTTTTGGGGTTGTCCAACCAGTAGCGAACATTTTTGTTCATTAAATATCGGATAACATCAAGTGGGTCTCCATCCAGAATATCTTGTGAGGGTTCACAGTTTGCCCAGAGATCGTGGGAAATGTCATGCCAAAAATATCTGAGAATGGCTTTCTTATTCTCAAAATAGTAATAAATTTTTGTTGGTGCAAAGCCTGCTTGAGCGGCAATTTTGCGCATGCTGGTGTTTTCGTATCCTTCATTAACGAATAAATCACGGGCAATTTCAATAATATTATTCCTTATTTCCTGCTTCTCTGCTTCTGACAGAGAAGGGCGTCCCGGTTTGCGTTTTATATACGAAACGTTCATTCATTTCCTCATTATTATAATTATTATCTGGATAGTAAAACCTAAACTATATTCAGACTGACTAATATTCGCGCTGATTATAGTAGAATGAGGGACATTATCTAAGTGTAAATTTTACACATTTTTTGTAAACACTTCTTTTCTAAGATAGTTTTTGTTGATTCTGTGAAACGCTTCGCGACATTTAATTGGTTAACTTGTGCTAATTCTTATTTTTTGGCTGTGTATTAACACTTAACCGGGGTAGTCAAAAAGAATCAGGCTAACTCTATAGCTTGTATCAGAAGCTATATAAGAGGTTATAATAG
>CBDUHU010000614.1:0-2845 GCA_965366725.1 uncultured Kangiellaceae bacterium | reverse complement strand
AAATCATGTTAAACTGAAAAACTATAGCCCATTGGTGAATGTCAGTGTTAGGTTGAGGGTTAATGTGAATAGGTGATTGTATTTGATTATGGAGTCAATTAAGTAATGAGTAGATTTAACAAAATTGTCAGAATTGGAAATCTGTTTAGTTTTGTTATGTTGCTTGGGGTCAAATTTATTTCTGCAGCACTTTACCGCTATGAAGTTAAGTGGTTAAACCATGAACAGTCAGGGTTAGACTGGAATAAAGTTCGTTTGATTGTCTTTCTTAACCACACTAGTCTGTTCGAACCTATTTTTATTCGGGTTGTGCCAAATCATTTTATCTGGCGGATATCGAGAGACTTAGTTGTTCCGGGTGCTGATATTACCCTCAATAGACCTATATTAGGCAAATTCTATAAAAGCTTGCTTCCCGGTGCAGTTTCCATATCCAGAAAAAAAGATTTTACCTGGGCCCGTTTTTTATCACGCATTAGTGCTCGTTCTATCATTGCAATTTTACCTGAAGGTCGTATGAAAAGAGCCGATGGTCTTGATAAGCATGGTAAACCCATGTCAGTGAGAGGGGGTATTGCAGATATTCTACAAGGGATTAATAGCGGAAAAGCATTGTTTGTTTATAGCGGTGGCCTGCATCATATACAAACTCCTGGGCAAAAATTACCGCGGATATTTAAAACAGTAAAAGTTAACGCTGAAATTCTCTGTATTAAAAGCTACAAAGCAAGTTTTGATCATCAGAATATAAAAGAGTTCAAACAGAAACTGATGGATGACTTAAATCATCGGTTAGAGCACCTGATACCGAAAGATAACTAGTGGTTCATTGACCGCAAAAATATAGTGGTTATTGAAAAATACATTTACTGGTAAACTAGCAGGCTAAATTATTCCCGAGATTTTAGATTATCTATCTCTGGTCAATCTGTTAATTGTTAACTGGAAGTTTTAGTGAGTTCATTAAGTCCGCAACATTTCGAATTAGCGTTATTTCGCTTACCATTTAGACCATTTTTCCTTATCGCTGCTTTTTACTCTATTATCGCAATCTCTGTATGGGGAGGTTTTTGGCTGGGATGGATTCAGTTATCACCATTTGGTGGTTTTTATTGGTGGCATAGTCATGAAATGATATTTGGGTTTGCCAGCGCAGTCCTTGTGGGGTTTTTGTTGACGGCGGCAAAAAATTGGACTGGTCTACCTGGGGTAGGGGGTTGGCCACTGATTTTGCTGACCACACTGTGGTTAATACCGCGACTATTTTTCTTTCAACAGAGTGAACTTAGTCTGTATTTAGGGATGAGCTTTGAAGCTGGTTTTTGGTTATTGGCATGTTATTTTTATAGTCGCATGATTTTGCAAAAACGAATGTGGCGAAATCTTGGTTTCTCTTTTATATTACTGGGCCTCGGGACGCTGAGTATGGCGAGTATCTGGATGGCATCGGACTCGCAAAAGGTGACCTTATTAATGCACTCGGCAATTATGTTCTTTGCATTGGTGATGACTATTATCGGTGGGAGGATTATTCCCTTGTTTACCTCTTCTGCAACCGGGGTTAGCAAGGTGATAGCTGTTAAGTTGATTGAATTTCCATTGATTGTACTTACCCTGATAACCTTACTCTGGTCTTTTTTATATGGACTTATAGATAGTTCGATAATACTGGCCTGTATATTGTTGATTAAAGCGACCTTCCATCTTATCCGGTTTTTCAGGTGGCCCGTTAAGGCGGCAATGCAAAACCCGATGCTTTGGTCATTATATCTGGGTTATGCCTGTTTAATTATTGGTGTATTACTGCTTTCTGCTTATCACTTTGGACTTCATGGAAACCTGTCAGCAACAATACATATGTATACGATTGGTGCAATCGGGTTACTTATTCTGACAATGAGTTCTCGGGTTAGTTTTGGTCATACCGGACGAAAAATAAAAGCACCTATCACATTGGCAACTGCCTTTTTGCTATTATTTCTTGCTGCGATTGTTCGCTCAATAGCGATCTTATTTTTTCCAGAGCAAGTTGTGAATATATACGCTATTGCAGCAGCGCTGTGGGTGTTTAGTTATTCAACCTGGTTGTATTATTTTATGCCGATACTGGTATCCAGACGCGCGGATGGATTACCCGGTTAACTGACTATTAGTTGCTTATGGCTTTTGTGCGATAATAATAGCCCTTTTAGGAGCAGGGTATCCCTCGATAGTTTTATCTGGATCATTCGGGTCCAGATAATTAGTGAGTGAGTGGAAAGTCATCCAGTCGGTACTTCTTTGTTCTTGAGTAGTTGTTTGATTTATATCCACTGTTCGAATATTGCAAAAACCACATTTATCTAGCCATAATTCAAGTGCCTTTGCTGATGGGATAAACCAGACATTACGCATTTGTGCATATCGACCTTGTGGCAATAATACCTGATTCTCATCACCGTCAATAACTAACGTCTCAAGAATTAACTCTCCCTTTGACGTTAGCAGGTTCTTAAGTTCATACAGGTGGTTAATCGGGGATTTACGATGATATAAAACACCCATAGAAAAAACGCTATCAAAGCCCTTTTTATCATTAGGGACAGGCATGTCTTCAATTCCAATAGGCAGCAAATGAATGGCATGCTCGGGCGCATATTTTTTTATGATTGAAAATTGAGCCAGAAATTTTTGTGAAGGATCGATACCGACCACAAGTTTTGCTTGCTCTCCCATCATTCTCCAACAATGATAGCCATTACCGCAACCAACATCGAGAACAGTTCTATTCTTTAGTGGACTGATATGGGGTATTAATCGTTGCCATTTCCAGTCAGAACGCCATTCTGTATTGATATTAATTCCA
>CBDUHU010000613.1:0-2860 GCA_965366725.1 uncultured Kangiellaceae bacterium | reverse complement strand
ATAAATCAATGTCCAAATTTTTCTATCAGGGTAAAGCTAACAACAACAATGAGCGTGGTAGCTCATCTTTTAGTAATAATAAAACCGCAAAACTGGGAACTTTGAAAGCTCCAGCAATGATCAGCGTTAAAACTGAGGATAGAAAAGTAGAAATTGAGAAAATTCTGGAAGAAAATAGCTGGATTGGAAGCATCACTGTTGATGCAGAAAATGAAGAAAACATACGTGATCTTGATATTTTGCAAAGTAAAACAGCTAGTGCGGTAAGTAGCAAAAAGGCTAAACGTAATGACCCCTGCCCTTGCGGCAGTGAAAAAAAATACAAAAAGTGTTGTGGTCAATAGCTCTGATTAAACATCAAGTGTTAAGTTAAAAGCTATCTGGAGATGTGGACTATAATATTTTAGTCCTCGTATTGCTTCAATAATTCCATCTTGCCGATTGATAGTTCTAATGTAGAAAATCTAACAAAATTATACAAAGCAGTTTCACCTTATTAAAGCTAAAAGGGTCTAGCCTTTAAGAGTATAGTTTACTATGCAGCAACCGTACCATATCCTCCAGAAAATGCCTTATGTTGAAAAGAAGACGGGCGAATACAATTCATCAGGTATTCTAGTACTGCTGGCGCAGGTGCAGGGTTGTCAAGAAAGTTAGGGTAATAACGAGGAGCCTTTACCAGTTGCCGTGCAACTAATTCATTAATGATTGGTAAATACTCAAATCCCGTTTTGCCAATGTACAGATTTTTAACATCTTGACTCTTGTACATCTCAAGTGCCAGGCTTACACCGTTAAGGTATAGGTAGTCTTTGGTAAAGCCCCCCCCGCGATGAACTCGAACAGCGAGCTTGAAAGCTTCTTCTTGTGAAAGTTGATGCTCTTCCAGTAAAAAGCTGTAAGTATGTCGAAAGTCACTCTGATTAAGCATTTCTCTTACCGCAAGTACGCGCAAGGCCAGAATCTTTAGCCGTTTTAGCGTCATATTTCCCGATTGATACTCGTTTAAAATGGCAAGACCTTCTTGAGTCAGAGTATTACCCGGTAGTCCTAACGAAAAGACTTTTAAGCGCTGCTCGCTTGAGTTAAGAGTAGTGGCCATATGAACTCCTAACTCATGATGTACCAAAGCCCGCGCTTCAACCGCCGAAATACTCAATTTATTGGCAATTAATACGGCTTTACGAATGTTAGATACCATCGCAGAAGCTACAAGCTTGTTGCTGGTTTCTATCTTACATACCATCTTCCACTCGCAAGCAGCCTGATTCATCTGTTGTAATAAATCCTCTGTCGAAACTAACTCATGACTAGTTGTATCAAAGTTACATGCGTGTAATAGGAAGTGAGCATTCTTTTCATCGGTTTGACTAGGTTCACCATAGTATTTAAGTGATTCGTACAGAAATTCCGGGGTGCCCGCTTTAACTAACAAGTCAATCTTTTCACTTAAACCATCAATTACATCACGGTAAAGTGATTTGATACTCGGATCTCTAATAGCGTCTACAGGCAAACGGTAAAGCTTTTCTCTGAACAGATAGGGATCGATGTCTAGCTGACGATATCTAAATTGAGGAACATAATTTCCATGACACTTAAAAAATTGCTTTCTTTCTGATGAAATGTTTGTCGGGTTAATATAGTGCAGCGTTTCGAGACCTTTAGCTAGTTGATATAAAGCTCTATCAACCTTGAGGATTGCTGGATCCATTTTTTCTGTTAATAGATCTGATTTTCTTGCGTGTTTTTTATTGGTAAATCGACGCGAAAAAAACGCGCCTATATCTAGAAGGCTGTCTTTAAGTTGTTGGCTGAGTGTTTGTAAAACCATTGGGTAAGCTTCACCACTAAGTTCATCCATAAAGACTTTCTTTAACTCAAGAGGTAAAACAAGTGTATTCTGAAATCGACTGTTAATATGGGAGATTAAGTACCCTCGTCCATAGAATACCGCATTTTCTTTAGATGCTACTGGCATGTTAGGAAGTTCGATTTTATCTAAACGGTTTAAGGTTAAATCAACCACTTCTTGCCAACGGTCAAGGTCAATCTGCTCGCTGCCCAGATTGAATGTGGGCGTATATTTATCTTGACGTATATGGTTATAAGAATGAACATCAAAGATTATGGCAGCTCCAAAACGATTCTCAATTTGTGAAACTAATACATCCAATATCCTATAAAATGCCTGATGCTTCTCTATGCTCTTTGTTCTCTCTTTTGCTGAGAGCTTTTTGGCCCAAACATTTTTCCCCCAGGCTTTGGTATAAATACATTTAGCGAGTGGTCGATTTAAATCGTATTCATAGCGCGAGTCCTTTGCGACCAAAGTAATTGGCATTGCTTGAATTAGCTGGTCGGTAAATGGATCTTCTTCATACAATCTTTCCGACTCAGAGAGTTCACACTTTGATTTTAAACTGTTTCTAAATTGGTGTCCTGCATGAATGGCGGTGCAGATCAACGGTGTATACAACTCAATTTTAAAGTAAAAGCTCCCGTCGCTTGCTTCACATTCAAAGTGCTCAGCAGACTCTATACGACGTATGATCTCTTGTTCAGACAGCTTCAGCATCTTCAATTACCTTTCGGAAGGAGTTTTTACGTTCTACCACTAACTCTCGCGCTGAAACCACATTTTCAATGAAATCAACAATCGTTTTTTGAAGCTTGGTTCTATTTAATTTATTTATACGAGTAATGCCGCCAGGACTTAGCACATTTACTTCAATTAGTTTGCCATTAATTACATCGAGTCCTACCAGATAAAGCCCATCACGAACAAGTTGAGGCCCAAGTGCTTTACAAAGAAGCTTCTCTTCTTTGCTCATGCTGTGCTTTACTTCTTTTCCTCCCG
>CBDUHU010000612.1:0-2861 GCA_965366725.1 uncultured Kangiellaceae bacterium | reverse complement strand
AGAAAAATTTGGTGTAACTGCTGCTGCTGCTGCTGTTGTTGCTGCACCTGCTGAAGGTGGCGCTGCTGCTGCTGAGCAAACTGAATTTGACGTAATCCTTACTGGATTCGGCGAAAAGAAAGTTGGCGTTATCAAAGCAGTTCGCGGAATTACAGGTCTAGGCCTTAAAGAAGCAAAAGCTGCTGTTGAAGGAACACCTTTCACACTGAAAGAAGGTGCGACTAAAGAAGAAGCAGAAGACGTTAAAAAGCAGCTTGAAGAAGCTGGCGGTACTGCAGAAATCAAGTAAGCCAAAAGCTCGCTTGAAAAATCCGGCCGTTGGCATTTTTGCCACCGGCCGTTTTGCCGTTTTAAAAAGCAGTCTTTTTCACACACTTTTTGATACGGATCTGTTATTGATTTGAGTAGTTAATAGTTATTTTATTCGGACTATTTGAAGCAGGTTTGTGGTAAGTGTGGTAGTTAAAGTAATTATGTTCTATATTTTTTGCACAGCATTGATAGTCAATTTCGCCGTATCAAGAATTGATTATAACGCGTAGATGATCGCTAACTGAGGAGCCCAGATGGCATATTCATATACTGAGAAAAAGAGAATCCGTAAGGATTTTGGTCTGAACAAGCGAGTTTTAGATGTCCCGTATTTACTTGCAATACAGTTGGACTCTTATCGCTCTTTTCTTAATGAAGAGAATATTATTGACTCAGGTCTTGAAAAGGCCTTTAAGTCTGTTTACCCAATTGCAAGCTATTCTGGTTCTGCCGCTCTTGAGTATATTAGTTACTCTTTAGCCGAGCCTGTATTCGATGTAAAAGAATGTCAAATTCGTAGTGTCACCTATTCTGCATCTCTCAAAGTGAAGATCAGATTAGTGATTTATGACAAAGAGAACAAAAATAAGACTATCAAAGAAGTTCGTGAGCAAGAAGTCTATATGGGCGAAATGCCACTGATGACTCGCAATGGTACCTTTGTTATTAATGGTACTGAACGAGTTATTGTTTCTCAATTACATCGTAGTCCAGGTGTATTTTTTGATTCTGATAAAGGTAAAACTCACTCGTCAGGTAAACTTCTGTATAACGCACGTGTTATTCCTTACCGTGGTTCCTGGCTTGATTTTGAATTTGATCCAAAAGATTGCTTATTTGTTCGAATTGATCGTCGAAGAAAACTGCCTGCGACTATATTATTAAGAGCTCTAGGATATACAACTCCTGAAATGTTGGATATGTTCTATGACACGGACCATGTGGAAGTAGACAGTGATGGTGTTTGTACTCTTGATTTGATCCCTGAGAGACTGCGTGGCGATACTGCAACTTTTGATATAAAAGGTAAGCGTGGAAAAGTGATCGTTGAAGCTGGACGCCGCGTTACTGTAAGACATATTAAAGAATTAGAAAAAGCTGGCGTTGATAAAATTGAAATTCCAGTTGAATTCCTGATAGGAAAAGCGATTGCCAAAGAGTTAGTTGACCAGGAAACTGGTGAAGTACTGGTTGAAGCGAATGCTGAAGTTACTGAAGAGTTGATGGAGAAGATTCAGGAAGCCGGAATTAGTGAATTTGAAACTCTTTATACAAACGAACTTGATTGTGGACCTTATATTTCTGATACCTTAAGAATTGATCCATCAACTAACGAGTTAGAGGCACTGGTTGAAATTTACCGAATGATGAGACCTGGTGAGCCGCCAACCAAAGATTCTGCCGAAACATTATTCCAAAATTTGTTCTTCACAGAAGAGCGCTACGATCTATCAGGCGTTGGGCGTATGAAGTTCAACCGTCGTGTCGGTCGTGATAATGATGATGGTGGTGGTCTGCTATCCAAACAAGATATTATTGATGTGGTTAACACTCTGCTTGGCATCCGTAATGGTACTGGAGTTGTTGATGATATTGACCACCTGGGTAATCGTCGAATTCGTAGTGTTGGTGAAATGGCTGAAAATCAATTCCGTGTTGGTTTAGTTCGTGTTGAACGTGCAGTAAAAGAACGTCTCAGTATGGCTGAAGCTGATAACTTGATGCCGCAGGATCTAATTAATGCTAAACCGGTTTCTGCAGCAGTAAAAGAATTTTTTGGTTCAAGTCAGCTATCTCAGTTTATGGATCAAAACAATCCATTATCTGAAATTACCCATAAGCGCCGTGTTTCTGCGTTAGGCCCCGGTGGTTTAACTCGTGAAAGAGCTGGTTTTGAAGTACGTGACGTACATCCAACGCATTATGGTCGTGTGTGTCCGATTGAAACACCTGAGGGACCAAACATTGGTTTGATCAACTCGCTTTCTTGTTATGCTCGCACTAATAATTACGGGTTTCTGGAAACTCCTTATCGTCGAGTAGAAAATGGTCTGGCAACGGATAAGATTGATTATCTGTCAGCGATAGATGAAGGCAATTATTACATCGCACAGGCGAATGTAGTGCTGGATGAAAATGGTAATATGGTTGAAGACCTGATTTCCTGTCGTCATTTGGGTGAGTTTACATTAACTTCTGTTGATAACGTACAGTATATGGATGTTTCTCCTCAGCAGATTGTATCGGTAGCGGCATCGATGATTCCATTCCTTGAACATGATGATGCGAATCGTGCTTTGATGGGATCAAACATGCAACGTCAGGCTGTACCAACTTTGCGAGCGGATAAGCCGTTAGTTGGTACTGGAATGGAACGAACTGTTGCGGTTGATTCAGGGGTAACTGTTTCGGCTTCACGTGGTGGTTTGATTGAGTTTGTTGACGCGAGTCGTATTGTTGTTCGAGTTAATGATAATGAAACCCTTGGTGGAGAAGCTGGGGTTGATATATATAACCTGACTAAATACACCCGTTCAAATCAGAATACC
>CBDUHU010000611.1:0-2864 GCA_965366725.1 uncultured Kangiellaceae bacterium | reverse complement strand
AAGTCCTCTCCAGCTGATGTCAGGTTGATTATGATTGATCCGAAAATGCTTGAGCTGTCGGTTTATGAGGGCATTCCGCACTTGTTAACACCAGTTGTTACAGATATGAAAGAAGCGGCTAATTCGTTGCGCTGGGCTGTTGCTGAAATGGAACGACGTTATCGCTTAATGTCAGCATTGGGAGTGCGTAACCTTGCTGGATATAACCGCAAAATTGAAGAGGCGATTAAACGGGGTGAACCGATTAAAGACCCTTTGTGGAAGTCTGAAGAGTCAATGGAAGAGGAAGCTCCTGATCTCGATTTATTACCAAAAATTGTCATCGTGATTGATGAGTTAGCGGACATGATGATGATTGTTGGCAAAAAAGTTGAGGAATTAATTGCGCGGATAGCGCAGAAAGCAAGAGCTGCAGGTATACACTTACTACTGGCAACTCAGCGGCCTTCCGTAGATGTAATAACCGGATTAATTAAAGCCAATATACCATCAAGAATTGCATTTCAGGTTTCGTCTAAAATTGATTCGCGTACTATTCTCGATCAAATGGGGGCTGAGCAATTGTTAGGTCAGGGGGATATGCTATATTTGCCTGGTGGAACCAGTATTCCTATTCGTGTTCATGGCGCGTTTGTTGATGATGATGAAGTTCATAGAGTCGTCGGAGACTGGAAGAAAAGAGGTGAGCCTGTATACGAAGATGCAATCACTTCGGGTGCACCTGATATGGAAATTCCGGGAATGCCGAATGAGTCAGATAGCGCTGGAGAAAAAGATGAACTCTATGATCATGCCGTGAAAATAGTCACAGAAACTCGTAAAGCTTCAATATCAGGTGTGCAACGGCGACTTAAAATTGGATATAACCGTGCAGCCAGAATGATTGAAGAAATGGAGGCTTCTGGAATTGTGAGTGAAATGCAGTCAAATGGCTCCCGTGAAGTTATCGCACCACCGCCGGTGTAGTGTTCATCTTAAATTCAGCAGATCAGGTTACACTGAAACGACCCATACCAATTGATATTTAAATCAGGAAACAATATGTTAAAAAAAATATTAGCCGTTTTTTGGCTGTATGGATTGGCCAGCATTGCGACGGTTAACGCAACCGAAGGTGACGCCATTGAAAGCCTGGTGGATAGAATTAAAGGGCTGCAAACTTATCAGGCAAATTTTGAATTAAGAGTGAATAACGAAAATGGACGCCAACTGGATCTCAGTGAGGGGATTTTTTCAATTCAAAAACCCGATAAGTTCAGATGGGATACAAAGCGAGAGTTTGAACAGTTAATCGTTGCCGATGGTCGGCAGATATATACTTATGATCCTGACCTTGAACAGGTTACTCTTCAAAACCAGAGTCGACTATTGGCAGACTCCCCATTATTACTGCTAACCAGCGGCGCCAATCAAATAGCGCAAGCTTTTAAGGTGACCGAAATAAGCACGGATAACACTCCGCAAGGAATTATATTTCTGCTCCAGCCGCGTGCTGAAGGCGCAATTTTTGAGTCGGTACATTTGTTATTTGAAGAGAATCGTCTGGTTGAGCTTTTGATGTCGGATACACTCGGGCAAAAAACAACGGTTAGATTTTCAAATATTAAAATCAATCATGAAATAGAGCCTTCGTTATTTCAATTTATTGTACCCGAAGGGGTTGATTTGGTTGATTCTCGAGAAATTCTTCCGCCAGATACAGATGAGCCTCTGGGTAATGACCTGGTAGAGCAGCAGGTGGAAAACAAAGATTCCTGATGCAAGATTTATTTAGTGACCATGAAGGCTCTCAAATGAGTGAGTCAACTGACAATAACCAGGGGGGGGAAGAGACCTCTTTTTTGCCGCTCGCAGCCCGTATGCGGCCCATTGAACTGGTCGACTATGTTGGTCAGTCGCATTTATTGGCACCGGGTAAGCCGCTATATGAAGCAATCGATAAAGGGAAACTCCATTCAATGCTTTTCTGGGGTCCTCCCGGTACTGGAAAAACAACCCTGGCTCGAATGATTGCTGCCCACTGTGACTGTTTTTTTATCGCCATATCCGCGGTTTTAGGAAGTGTAAAAGATATTCGGGGCGCGGTAGAAAAAGCTAAGTTGCAAAAACAGTCAGGTATTCAAACATTATTATTTGTTGATGAAGTTCATCGGTTTAATAAATCCCAGCAGGATGCTTTTTTGCCATATGTTGAAGATGGAACCTTTATCTTTATTGGGGCCACTACAGAAAATCCATCATTTGAAGTTAATAATGCATTATTATCCAGAGCGAGAGTTTACGTATTAAAATCACTGGATGAGTCTGCCCTTAATCAGGTTATCGATAGAGCGGTTAGTGATGAAGTTTGCGGTCTGGGGCAGTTAAAAATAGTTCTTACTGATAAAGCGAAAGAAGCTTTGATTGGTTTTGCTGATGGCGATGCCAGAAGAGTACTTAACCTGCTTGAAATGGCATCTGATGTTGCTGAACCGAATGCTGAACAACAACGCATTATTGATATTGAGCAAGTCAGTCTTATTGTCGGGGAAAATATTCGCCGTTTTGACAAAGGGGGAGAAGCATTCTATGACCAGATTTCTGCATTGCATAAGTCTGTTCGTGGATCGAATCCTGATGCTGCACTTTACTGGTTTTGTCGGATGTTAGAGGCAGGGTGTGATCCGCTATATATCGCCCGACGAGTTGTGAGGATGGCGAGTGAAGATATCGGTAATGCCGATCCCAGAGGACTGCAGGTAGCCACCAATGCCTGGGATGTACAGCAGAGACTGGGAAGCCCTGAAGGAGAACTAGCTGTGGCGCAGGCAGTGGTCTATTTAGCAGTAGCACCTAAAAGTAATGCTGTTTATAAGGCATTTAAG
>CBDUHU010000610.1:0-2873 GCA_965366725.1 uncultured Kangiellaceae bacterium | reverse complement strand
GGCCAACGTTTAGTTATCTGGACAAAACAACCCAGTAAAATGGCGAGTTTATCCTCAGGCAATAGCAAAACAAAAAAAATCCGCTATAAAGTCAGATCAGGAGATTCATTAGCACGAATTGCTGACAAATTTAAAGTAAGCCTGAATAATGTGATCAAATGGAACCGTGCTAAAGGAAACAAAAAATATCTTCAGCCCGGCGACTCGCTCACTCTTTATGTCGATATTACACGCCAGTTTTAATAATTGAAATGAGCCTGTCACCTATTTGAGTTTCTGAAGGAAAAAAGCAGCCTGTAATACAAAAAGCTGAAATGTTTCAAGCTGCGCCTGGGTGACTACAGGGCCATTACTGCCGTTATTTGAATAAAAGCAACCGATTACCTTGTTTTCAACAATTAAAGGTCCCCAGACCGCATGAGTGACTTTTGTACACCGAATAATATTGCGATTGGTGCTTCCATTATCACGCAAATCGGTCTGGCACAATATCCGTCGATTAACCATAACCTTTTGTTGGATCTCGGGGATATCGCTGGCGCAATTAAAATTGAACTTATCTTTTATTGGAGATTGCTCCTGCTCAATACCATATTTAGCAATGATTTTACTTCGATCAGGGTTTAACAAAGCGACTAATGAACACTGGAATCCTCCACCACGCTGAACACCTTCTAGTAATTGCTGTAACACCAGGTTAATATCAATTCTTTCTTGAACAACCATCGTCAATTCTTGAATGATATCGAGTTGAAGTACCTTATCAATATGAACTTTAAAATCCTTTGTCTCAACCTCCTTTGTTACCATTGTTAATTGTTCAGGATTAAATCTAATACCAAACTGAGTTAAACTTTTCTGCGTCTCTTCTGTTGCTGAAGTTATTTTCTCGGAAATAACTTCAGGATCCTTACCAGTATATAAACTTAGTGATTTCAAATGACTTTCTAAAGCTCTCTGGCCGCCAACCGTTTCACAACTACTCGCATAACTATTACCAAGGAGTATACATCTTAAAGGGCTATCCTCAGTATATTTACCAGACAACATCTCTCCGATCATTGGTGCGATACTCCAAGCCCGGCATAAACCCAGAGTAAGATCTTTGAAATAACAGCCAATAATGTCCCTTTCTTTACCATTTGAAATTGGATAATTCTTTGACAATTCTTTGAACACTGGATCAACAGGTTTTAGTGATGAATAAACTGAGATTTCTCCTAATCCTAACAACAATGCTGAGATAAAGATCTCTTCAGTTCCCTTAAGTTCTTTCAATAAAGCAATTTCTTTTGCCTGGATTGCGCCATGGAAAGAGCGTGCTAAAATAGCCTGCAAATCAGAGGATGCACCATTCTTGAGGAACTGCTCCATTAACAAGCAGCTGGCACAAACTTCCTTTATCGACTTGTGCCCCAAAATCATTACTGCTCTACTAACAGTTCTGATGGCACGTCCATAAGTATTAAAATGCGCACTATTAGCCAGCTTAAGCACCGATGCAGTGAGGTTTGGGTCCTTTAAGATAGTTCTAGCAAGCTCTGAAGAATGTGAATTGGTATAATTCTCAACGCTGCTTAGCGCCTTGATACTGGCGCTAAAGCTAGGTATTGAGGTTTGCTTTAATTGTCTAAGCCAACTTTCTTTGTTATCAGGAGTTTTTGCCATCTGAAGCTTGAATCAGGTAAATATTCTTAAGTATAGTCAAGCTCCAGAACTGCCCTGGCAATTTTACAACTAATTTCTGAACAATACCTGTTCTCGCTGGAACCACCAATTACACAGAGCAAGCAAGCCACCCGCAATTATTGTTGTTGATGCAAAGATCACAACCAACATATTGAGATCTATTGTTCCTTTAAATATCTCTTTAATCGCAAGCGAAACATTAGTGATTGGCACCGCAGCCCACACCCAGTCTAACTTCACACCTGGCAATAATGGGAGTATCAATGGAAATAATACCAGCATCATAATTGGAGACATGTAATTTTGTGCTTCTTTAAAAGTACGCGCATAAATAGACACACTGAGCAGAAGTGACGCAAATATTGCGGCAACAGGCACCAACATCAAAAACATAAGAAAAATATCAAACACAGATATTGTGGACAGTGCAGTGAATAAACTATCTAATTTATTACTCCCTTCTGAAGCCAGTCCCGCCATCATTGCCGGTCCAAAAACACTGGTCATTAATGCAAAACTGATTAATGACAAGAAAACAGCAATAAATGATGTGCTAAAAATCACTAAAAATTTAGCAAATACCAACTGAAAACGAGGAACCGGTGTGAGTAACAGTGTCTCTAATGTACCTCGTTCTTTTTCGCCAACACCGATATCGATTGCGGGGTACATTGCTCCAGACAAACCAACAAGTATCAATATATATGGCAGCAACCCACCTAACTTCTCACCAAATGACTCTCGTTCATCAGCAGTAGATTTACGCTTGAGATCAATCGGTGTGTTAACCGCTTTACCGGTATCTTCATTTAGCCCCAGTTCCGAATAGCGACGGAGTTTTTCTTGTTCAACTAACCCTTTAATGGCTTTATCTACACGTCGAAAGATGATTGCACTAGTTGTTGCCGAATCGTTATATAGCATTTCAATAGTAACACTCAACCCCTGTGACTTTGATTCTTGTGCATTCTCTGGAATAACAATAGCAAAGCGTAATTCGCTATTATTAACCATTTCTTTAACATCCATGTCTGCTGGAATCGGGGTTAATTTCAGGCTGGTGGTCTTAGCTAACTCAGTAACCAGTTCGGGATAATATTGACCACCGATGATTGCATAGTTTAAATCTTCATCAGTCGCTTTTTTCGCAATATTACTACTTAAAGAAGTAAAACCAAAAATAA
>CBDUHU010000609.1:0-2884 GCA_965366725.1 uncultured Kangiellaceae bacterium | reverse complement strand
GGTTACGCCCGTATCTGGATGAAAGAATGGCTCAGTTAGCGGCAGAAGGCAGCAGAAATATTCTGGTTGTGTGTCCCGGTTTTTCTGCTGATTGTCTGGAAACCCTTGAAGAAATAGCAATGGAAAATAAAACCACATTTATCCAAAATGGTGGTGACTCCTTTCAATATGTTGATGCATTAAATGCAAACCCGAAACATATTGAAATGATGACTGAACTGGTTTTAAATGAGTTGAAATAAACCACTTATCCAAACTGCTATTTATCAAAATAGCAGTTTGAAAACCTGATCATAGTGTTCCACAAAATGTACCTTTAAATTGACCTTAATATGTTTAGGCAGCTTTTTGAAGGCGCCTTCAACAGATTTAGGCAATATTATATTGTTGATACCTTCTCTTTTTGCCGCGATCACTTTTTCGCGAATTCCACCAACTGCAAGAACACTTCCACTTAGTGTTAGTTCGCCTGTCATAGCAAATTTAGTACGTACTTTTTTATTTAATACCAACGATAAGATCGCACTTGCCATTGTGATGCCAGCACTTGGCCCATCTTTTGGGGTTGCACCTTCTGGTACGTGTAAGTGAAGGTACTTTTTATCCAGACTATCCTGAGTTGCCTGATAGCGGGTTAAATTTGCTGCGATGTAACTATACGCGATATCAGCAGATTCCTTCATCACATCGCCAAGTTGTCCGGTTAGTTTAAATCCACGGGAGGCACCATGAATTTTAGCGGCTTCTATACTCAATGTTACTCCACCGAGAGAAGTCCAGGCTAACCCCGTACAGATGCCAACTCCGCTTAATAAGGAGCCTTTTTCGTAGACAGGCATACCGACATAATCTACCAGGTTATTTCGGTTGATAGACAGTTTTTTAGATTGGTTAGTGATAATAGAAACAGCACATTTACGAATTATTTTGGCCAGTAGCTTGTCCAGGTTTCTAACCCCGGCTTCGCGAGCGTAACCGTCAATTAATAACTTAAGCGCGCTATCGGTAAGGTTTATTTTGCTTTTAGCAATTCCAGACCTCGATAGTTGACGTGGCCAAAGGTGACGGGTTGCGATAGCCATTTTTTCTTCAAGTATATATCCGCTTAAACGAATAACTTCCATTCGATCGAGCAACGGTCTTGGAATGGTATCCATCTGATTCGCTGTGCAAATAAATAAAACTTTTGAAAGATCAATTCGAGAATCAAGATAGTGATCGAGAAACTGATTATTTTGTTCTGGGTCGAGAACTTCTAATAAAGCAGATGAAGGATCTCCCTGATAGCTTGAGCCTAGCTTATCAATTTCATCTAACATGATTACTGGATTAGAAGAACCCGACTCAGTCAAAGCTTGAAGTATTTTGCCCGGCATCGCACCTATATAGGTTCGGCGGTGACCTTTTATTTCTGCTTCATCCCGCATCCCGCCTAATGAAAAGCGAAAAAACTTTCGTTTCAATGCGTTAGCTATAGAACGTCCAATAGAGGTTTTACCAACACCGGGAGGGCCGACCAGCAGCAAGATAGAACCTGAAATTTCACCCTTGATAGCACCCAGTGCAAGAAACTCAATAATTCGCTGTTTGACGTCGTTTAATCCGGAATGTTCTTTGTCCAGTGCGCGCTTTGCAGAATTCAGTTTGAGATTGTCTTCAGTTAAGATCCCCCAGGGTAGTTTTGAGAATATTTCCAGATAATTGCGTGTCACCGCATATTCTGGAGAGCCAGACTCTAAAATAGAGAGCTTGTCTAACTCTTCATAAAACTTAACACTTGCTGCTTTGGGTAGTGTTTTATTTTTCAGATTTTTCTTAAAGCGTTCGATATCCGCTGTTTTATCATCTTTTGAGATACCCAGTTCTTTTTGGATTGCTCTAAGTTGTTCCCGTAGGAAAAATTGGCGTTGATGTTCGCTAAGAGACTCTTCAACCTGGTCATGGATATCTTTTTGTAACTGTGCAACTTCAAGTTCTTTTTTGATAAGAACCAGTACTTTTTCCATTCTTCGTTTCAGATGAACCGTCTCTAACACATACTGTAAATCTTCTCTGGTTGCGGTTGTTACACTTGCCGCAAAGTCAGTAAGCTGTGAAGGTTCATTAGGGTCAAAGCGGTTAAGAAAAAATTTTAATTCTTCGCTATAAAGAGGATTAAGCGGTGCTAATTCTTTTAGTGTGTTGATGATAGCGATTGCATAAGCTTTTAATTCGTCCCTTTCTGAATAATCGGGTTCATGGGGATATTCCACCTGAACTACAAATGGAGCTTTTTTGCTGATCCATTTCTTAATTCGAAATCGTTGAAGGCCTTCTGCAATAAACTGTATTTTTCCGGAGGATAGCACTGGATGATGAATTTTTACCAGGGTTCCAACTTTATAAAATTCTTCAGGGATAGCATCTTCGGCATTGGAGTTCTTTACCAGAACTAATCCGGTGATCCTCTTATGATTGTCGCTGATAAACTCAACTGTATCTCGCCACCTTTCATCGTCCATTAAAATTGGCAAGGTTTGCGGAGGAAAGAAAGGGCGCTCACTAATCGGCAGCAAACATATTTCGCTTGGTAAATACTTTATATTTTTGTCGCGCTTTTGTATTTCTTTAATTTGTCGTTGGTGGTTTTCCATTAACGTGTCCACAACCTTTTAAATGATTGGCGTTGTTCGATCGAGCATCTATTTTCGATCATATAATCAAGTATTGAACAGAGTATAGCAATAACAATCGTAAAAGTGAGTAATTAGGATAGTGAATTGAATTCTTGTTATTCAAATTCACTGGTTATTTACATGTTCTGGTTACATGTCCTGGAGAGAATAAGTTGGCGTTATTGATGTGAATTAAAAGAATTGCTGTCTGGTTGGTTAAATACGGTTGA
>CBDUHU010000608.1:0-2887 GCA_965366725.1 uncultured Kangiellaceae bacterium | reverse complement strand
CCATGGGTATTGGCCTTTAGTTGGCGGTTTTTGGTTTGACGCATTAAATAAAGATCGATAATTCGCTTATATAAATCCGCACGACCATAGGGCATTTCTGTGTCGTTAACATGGACTAATGACATTAAGGTAAGAAATATCGGACGTCTTGCCAGGGTTAATAAATAACTTCGCTGATTATCCTGCAATGCCTGATTAAACTGTGAAATACCTACAGCGCGTTTATCTTTCCATTCATCCAGTACTCGATAAAAGGCCTCAATAAATTGCTGGATTTGTTGCCAGCTAAAAGGCTGAACCTGATATAACCATTGTTCGCTAGTACCCTTTTTAAGCGGGTTAACGGATATTGAGCTGACTTCTTTTGATGCTAGCCTGATAGACTTGTTCAAATGGTTAATTTGTTTAAGCTGGACAAATTCACTGTCTTCCAGTGATAAATCTTGAATCTCATCAGAAAATGCTCTGGTATCAACAAAGTTAGCAAAAGCATCACTATCCAGCATTTTGTTGATATTAAGATCCTTAAAGCCACTGGGTCGCCCGGTAACCACCACTTTATGTCCGGCAAGCATCGCTTGAATTGCAAAAGACAAAACCTGATTGCGCGCTGTTAACCCACCAACTTCATCAATGCCATCAAAAATGCATAGCAGGGGTAAATTATCGCCTTCATTATGAACACTTTCAGCGAGCAATTGAGAGTCAAATTCCGCCTGTTGATATTTATTTTTATCTTTTGATTCATCTTCTGCTTTTTGCCACCAGCTATTTAGTAGCTGGTTAAAACTGGTAATATCCGTCAGTTCATTTTGAAAGTTACGCAAAATAAAGGGGACTGGCAAAATACTATTATTTTGCGGGTGATTTTTCTGCCGCTTATTGCGCTGAACATTATTTTGCAAAGAATCAATCAACTGATCCCGAAAAGGACTATCGGTCTGATGACAGACTTCATAAATTAAAGCTTGAGTTAAGGTGGTTTTTCCACTGCCAGGTCTGCCTGAAATGGCGGTAAAATCCTGTTTAACTATAATGTCTCTGGCATCTTCGCCCAATCGTTTCTCTTGCAAAACTTGCTCCGGCGATCCCATCTGGTTTTCATCGGCTTCTTCTGCGGCTATTCGTACAGGCACATAGATTTTTGCCAGACTGACGTGATCCTGGCCTTCCTTGGTTGACATTAAATGGATACTACCAAATCTCTGGGCTAACCAACGGTTATAGTGACCACGAGCAGTAACTCGTTTATTTCGTGCTGCGGTAGATTGTTCGATTGGGAGTTGCACTGGCATTTGCTTATCAGTCATTTGCTAGTTCCTGCACTGGTTGCTGCTTAGCATATAAACACTGGTCAGGTAATCGATCACCTGCGCTGGTTAATTCTTTTAACATTTTACACAGATATTCATCTGAGCGTTTACGATCTTGCCGTTGGTTAAAATTATCGACCGCCTTATCCAGATCTTCAAAACTATGTTTATCTTCTTCTTCATTTGTGGTTGCCATAACATGACTAAAAGCGCGGCGAAACATTTCCATTAATAAGCGTTGATCTTTAACGGGCATTTTGTCTGGAGCATTACTGGCAATTTCTCCAAAACTGGTGTGACTAATCACTGCCCATAAGTAATGTAAGGACTTTGGCTGCCTTTCTAATAAACGCCATACTGCACGGTGGTACTGCTGGATATAATGAAACATGACAAACCGACGAACCTGTTCATTGTCTGTTGCCCACCCTTTGCAGCCGAGTAGATTCCATGCAGCGCACAAACTATTAGTAAAATTTTTAACTTTTCTTGGATTAGGCTCCAAAAGCTGTTCGATATCTTCTGCTATTATTGGCCTGAAGGTATCTCTGACTTGATGTTTTTCTAACTGCGTAATAATGGCTTCTCTAATCTTGCTGGGCTGGGGTAGTGGAACCGGTACTCTGGTTTGAAAAAGTTTTTCCAGATATTCGCGATTTAGATCTTCTGATCGTTGCCAATAACGTCCCAATGCATCAATAACCGCAGTATCATCTAGCCCTAAAATAAAAATACATCGACGACTATTTAAGTAAAGTTTGATTGCTTCCAGTAAACGAACAATCACCGATTCTTCACAGCGATCCAGATCATCGATAAAAATAATCAGGCGGCTTTTATTGTCTACCTCTTCTGAATCACTATCAGCTGTTGCCGAGAGAATTTCATTTACCGCATCTTCAAATAACAGGTGAAATCGCTGGCCATCACTGAGCGGAGTGACATTGCTTTCAGCATCCTGCCATGCCTGACGGATATGCTGTGTGGCTCCTGTGGCAATATTGATTTTTCTGCCGTAGGTTAAACTGGCGGCTGCATCGGTTACCCGCTCCAATAATGCCATGGTAGCCAGTCCACCACGGCGATTAATTTGACCCGCTTTATTTTTTATTTTTGTCCAGCTGGCAAACTGATGCTGGATTTCTTTCAGTAGTGGGATCAGGGGATTATCTTCATTCTGATGCTGCCAGGGAGAAAACCAGATACAGCGACTTTTCTTTGCCACCGATGTTAATTCTAATTCTTTCCAGCCTAAATCTTTTTCGCGTTGTTTATTATCAAAAGCTAGATCGGTTTCAAACGCTTCTTTGACTGGTTCGGCAAATGCCAGCTGTTGCTGCAGTGGTTGTCCGCCAAGAGTGACGTAACTTCTTCTTAACAGGCTGGTTTTTCCTGAGCCCCATTTTCCGGTCAGGCCAATGGTAAAAGGTGGCGGTGCTTCCAGCGCCATACGAGCCAGTTGGTCGCCGACAAGTCCTAACCCCAGCTCATCGTCGAGCGTCCAGTGATCACCTTGATATCTCATCTATCTATCCTTTTATATTGGCCCTGCTGGCATGTCTGTGTGTCTGGCT
>CBDUHU010000607.1:0-2892 GCA_965366725.1 uncultured Kangiellaceae bacterium | reverse complement strand
GAATTCAGCTATGTTCCTTAGCCAGAAAAATACCTCTTTACCTAAGCTATTTTGTAACTTTATACTTGAATTTAATAAAAAGAATAAATCAGAGTGATTTTTAAAAATCATTAGAAAATTGATGAATCATTGAATAAACCAAAAGAAAAATAAGTAAAATCATTAAGCAACCAGAAAGCTTTTTGATTCTATTAAAAAAAGGGAAATCAAAAAAATGTCAAAAGTAATTAAATATCTGGTCATTAGCAGTTTGGTTTTAATAGCCGCTTTTTTTTATCAACCTGAATCTCCAGAAAAAACGGAGGATGCTCCACCACCAGAAAGCCAAACACAACATTTGTTAGTTGAAACCAACTGGGGGGCATTTTCAATTGAACTGGAATCGACTAAAGCACCAGTAACAGTCGCTAATTTCTTAAACTATGTTAAACAGGGTTTTTATAAAGACACTTTGTTTCACCGAGTGATTCCAGGCTTTGTTATTCAAGGTGGTGGCTTTATCGAAAATATGCAACCTAAGACAACGATGCCACCGATTATCAACGAATCGCACAATGGTCTGAAAAACCTCAAGGGAACCTTGTCAATGGCGAGAAAGCGTTCACCTGATAGTGCGACCTCACAGTTTTTTATAAACCTCTCAGATAACGCCTCCCTTGATCCACAAGGAAAGAAAGCTGGTTATACGGTTTTTGGTCAGATCGATCAGGGTATGGAAATAATTGAAAAAATAGCCAAAGTAGAAACCTTGTCATCGGGCCAATTTCGTGATGTACCACAACAAGAAATTGTTGTTATATCGATCAAAGAAGTGAGTAAAAAAATAGCCCGCAACAAAGTCGCTTCAATTAATCAATCAATAGCAAGTGATCAGTTAAACAAGGAACCATTTGCTGCTGGTGAAGATTATGTTGTTCTGGAAAAACGATACCCAACAAGTAATCAGGAAAAAATTGAAGTACTACAAGCCTTTTCCTACGGCTGTGGGCATTGCTATGGAATGGAACCCTATGCAGCAAAGTGGCGCTCTCAACAACAACCAGACATTGACTTTGTTCATTTTCCGGCAGTATGGAATAGCTCGATGAAATTATATGCTAAAACTTTTTATGCAGCACAACAGCTGGGTGTTAGAGAGCGAGTGCATATCCCCTTATTTAATGCCATTGTTGTCGAACAAAAAAAACTAAGCAACGCTGAAGAAGTCGCCAATTTTTTTGCCACACTTAATGTTGATAAAAATGAATTTGCCAAACAACTCAACTCTCCCGCGGTGAATAAATTAATGCTTCTATCAGAGATCAAAACCCGCCACTACCAATTAGCAAGTGTTCCAGAAATAGTGGTCAATGGAAAATACCGGGTTGACCCAATGCGCGCTGGGGGGCAGAAAAAGATGTTTGCTATTGTCGATTATCTAATCGAAAAGGAAAGAAAACGTCTTTCTCTGGATAGCTAACCCTGAGTATCCTTAATCAGGCCAGAAGTTGTTCTTGCTTCTGGCTGTTGTAGAATTTCAGTTAAAACCAGAATAAACTCTTCTGCATCTGCTTGGGAAAATGCTAGCGGTGGTTTTATTTTGAGAACATTGTGCAGGGGACCTTCGGTAGTAAGTAAAATCCCTCTACTTTTTAGTCGTTCAATCACATAGTCGATTTGCTGAACCGCAGGCTCCAATGTATCCGGGTTATTAATAAACTCTACACCGATAAACATGCCCAAACCTCTGACATCTCCGATAACTGGAAAACGTTGTTGAAGTGCTTTAAGTTGTTCTTTTAGATATCCACCAGTTATAAAAGCATGATGCATCAGATCTTCCTGTTCAATCACATCAAAGACCGCTTTTCCTATGGCGCAAGAAACGGGGTTTCCGCCAAAAGTATTAAAGTATTCCATTCCGGTTACAAATGAATCAGCAATTGCCTGAGTGGTCACAACCGCCGCCAATGGGTGTCCATTTCCCAGTGGTTTACCAATCGTCACAATGTCTGGCACTACCTGTTGGGATTGAAAAGCCCACCAATGCTCTCCAATTCGTCCCATACCAACCTGAACTTCATCAGCGATGCATACACCCCCAGCCTGCCTGACGTGCTCATAGGCAGCCTTCAGGTAGCCCCTCGGATGAATAATTTGTCCGCCAACTCCTTGTATAGACTCGCAGATAAAACCACATATGGGATCTCCGGCAGTCAAAAATTCGTCAATCGCACGCTTAACATCTAATGCATAATTTTTACCGGTTGCCTCACTATAGCCCCGGTAAACGCCTCGAAAGGGATCGGGACAGAGTGTTTTTTTAACCCAGTCTGGCGCGCCTTGCCCACCGTTGCCATCAAATTTATAAGGACTGATATCAATACAAGTATTAGTATTGCCATGGTAAGCACCATCAACAACCAGCATTGCTTTAGCCTGAGTGTGAGTGCGTGCTAAACGAATCGCTAACTCATTTGCTTCACTTCCAGAATTGACCAGCATACATACTGATAATTCGGCCGGCATTGTTGATAAAAGCTGTCGGCTAAAATCAACGATGTTCTGATGCAAATACCGTGTATTGGTATTTAATATTGCCATTTGCTTCTGCCCAGCCGCAACAACATCAGGATGACAATGCCCCACATGACAAACATTGTTCACCATATCAATGTACCTGTTACCAGTCTGGTCATATAGGTAAGCTTTTCGACCTGCAATAATATTCAGCGGTTGTTGATAAGCCAGACTAAGGTTTTCGCTCAAATGCTGACGCCGGTAATCCATCAGTTCATTATTGAGTTGATTCGGTGGAGTATCACGTTCTGAGCACAGTGAGCAAAGTTGCATGGTCAAACTCAACTCATCAATCGATGCCATCTTTTCTAAAAGAGCCCATGCGCCTTCTTG
>CBDUHU010000606.1:0-2894 GCA_965366725.1 uncultured Kangiellaceae bacterium | reverse complement strand
GTCGCACATCAGCGAAGCGGTGCGAAACTCACCAGTAAAAACGCCAGATAATCTGGCAAATAAAAAAGAGCTTACTTCCCACCAATCAACAATAGCAACGCTTCAGTTTTCTCAACCATTAACGCCTGATCACCGCGAGTTTCAAGATTTAACCGAATCACTGGCTCAGTATTAGAAGCACGCAAATTAAATCGCCAGTCAGCAAACTCAACACTGATTCCATCGGTACGATCAATCGAAAGCGCTTCAGCCGCATAAGCTTGCTCAACTTTGGCAATCACTTGATTGGTATCATCAACCTTTCGATTAATTTCACCCGGTGATGGAAACTTTTCTATACGCTGTTTAACCAACTGTGAAAGCGGCTGCTTCTTCCTACAAACTAATTCAGCCACCAACAACCATGGGATCATCCCACTATCACAGTAACCAAAATCTTTAAAATAATGATGTGCACTCATTTCCCCACCATACACTGCATCTTCCTTGCGCATGCGTTCCTTGATAAAGGCATGTCCGGTCTTACTTTGAATCGCTTTCCCCTGCATCGCTTCAGCTATTTCAATGGTATTCCAGGTAAGCCGGGGATCATGAATAATCTTTTCGCCTTTATTTTTTGCCAAAAATGCCTGAGCTAAAAGACCAACAATATAATAACCTTCAATAAACTGCCCCATTTCGTCAAATAAGAAACAACGGTCAAAATCACCATCCCAGGCGATACCGAAATCAGCCCCGGAATCAATTACGGCCTGCGAAGTGGCTTGTCTGTTCTCAACCAGCAGTGGGTTTGGAATACCATTTGGGAATGTCGCATCAGCTTCATGGTGAACCTTAATAAAGGTTATTGGAATATTTTTAAGCGCAAAAACTCTTTCTAACTCATCGACCACATGACCAGCAGCACCATTTCCAGAGTTCACAACCAGTTTTAACGGTGTTATCTGGCTAGCGTCGATATAAGAGACCAGATGCTCAACATACTCTTTTAAAATCGAACGTTGATGGAGTTTTCCTTTCTCGCCCCCCAGCTCTTTCCATTCAGCTTTTTCCGCCAGTGCTTTTATATCAAGCAAACCAGTATCAGCTGAAACTGGACGAGAACCTTTTCTAACCGGTTTCATCCCATTGTAATCAATTGGGTTATGCGATGCAGTCACTTCAATTCCACCATCTACTTGCAAATGTTGAACCGCAAAATAAACCTCTTCAGTACCGGTCATCCCAATATCAATCACATCGGCACCCGCATCCATAATACCCTGCGCCAGAGCTAATTTGAGTGCTTCACTGGTGGCCCGAACATCCCCGCCCAGCACTACTGAGTCGGGTTGAATAAATTCGGCATATGCTCGCCCAATACGGTAAGCAATATCCTCATTTAATTCCTCACCCAGTTGTCCACGAATATCGTAAGCTTTAAAACAGGTCAATTTTTTCAAAATATACTCTTCCGGTCATTAATTCTGATAACAGATGAATAATACTCGGATTCTTTACCCTTGCCAAAAAAAAACCTGGCGATTGCCAGGCTTTTTAACAGAATTTTAAAGTATTAAATTAAAGAGCTTTTACCATTAGCGCTGGTGATGACTTGTCTGGTCCATTGATAACAAACTGGTAAATACCGCCAGTGGTGATTTCTATTTTCATATTAGCCCCCACAGGAGCCAATAATTTAGCTTCATCCAATACTACCTGAGTATCATCAGCACCAGCCCCTAAATCAACAGTTGACCAATCTTCTGAAGCGATCTTAAACTCATAGTTATCCGGGGCTAGTTCAATATCGACAGTATAAACAGAGTTGCCCTGATAATTGAATTCGTTGCCTGTCCCCCAACCATTTAAACTACCACGAAGGAAAACCGGAGTATCGCCAAACATTTGCGTCGTATGGACAGATAGTGTTGGTTCAGCCAGATTTGACGCATTAAAGCGGAAGGTATACTCCCCGGTTGCAGTGAAATCCATGGTTAGATTAGCACCACCCCGTGCAAGTAATTTTTCCACACCTTCAGTCACCAGATTGTCGCTTTCACCGCTACCAAAGTCGACCGTAGACCAATCTTCGGAAGCGACTTTAAACTCCTGACTACCAGCTGCATCAATATTAAATACCGCCTGATAAATCCCGCCACCTAGATAAGATAATGGTGTTGAGGTTCCCCACCCATTAAGGCTGCCCCGTAAATAAACAGTTGTACCAACAAATGGTTCTTCATTAAAGACTCTTAATACCGGTGCATTGGATTCATTTGCATCAATTTCAAAGATAAACGTTGCGTCACTGGTTGGAGTAAATTTCAAATTATCGCCTGGACTCGCCAATACTTTTGACTCGTCTTCAATAACAACCTGTTCACTTGAACCCGCAGCGCCAAAGTTAATTGCAGCCCAATCTTCTGAGGCAAACTTAAACTCATATTCAGTATTAGCATCCAGTCCAATGGCAACCTGATAGATACCATCACCCTGATAGGCAAATGGATTGGCTGTGCCCCATCCATTCATACTACCGCGCAAGTAACCAATGGTATCACCATAAGGAACAACATCTGGAGCGCCGGAGGTTGCAAACGCAGATAGGCCTTCCCCTTGAGAAGCACCTTGAGGTTTAGTGAATACTGCGGTGGTATAAGCTGGTACGGTAAATGTTCCTTCGTTATCACCGGCCGCAAAATTGGCTGTTTGTACCCGTCCATCATTAGAGCCCGCCAATGCAGCATGTAGTTCAAAACCTGCCGCGGTTGGCACTGTATGGCTTTGTTCACTATTGGTGGCATTAACCATTACCACAATTGCGTCATTAGTCATATCCAGATCAGTCAATCCGGTGCCGTCATCGATACTCATAACGATCACGCCCTGTTGCTGATTTTTACCAATATTAT
>CBDUHU010000605.1:0-2905 GCA_965366725.1 uncultured Kangiellaceae bacterium | reverse complement strand
CAGTGAGGATAAATAATCTAAATGCTGTTCAGGTTTCATCAACTTAATTTGTTGAACAGTTAGTTGTGGATTATTCACAAGCTGATCCAGTACGTTCGAGAATATACCAACCATTTTTTCAATAGTATCTTTCTCAAAAATATCTGAGTTGTACTCCCAGTTAAATATGATTTGATCATCGGATTCAATCGCATTAAGCGTTAAATCAAACTTTGCAGCATGGAGTTCAGTAGGTCTTTCTGTTATTTTCAGACCAGGCAGCGATAATTCAGCTTCCTGGTTATTATGCAACACAAACATAATTTGAAAAACCGGGCTGAAACTTGCACTTCTTTCAATAGGCAGGTTTTCAACCAGAGTTTCAAATGGAAACTGTTGAAATTCAAACGCTGATAATACATTGTCTTTTGTGGAATCAAGTAAATCCTGAAAACTAAGATTAGCTTCAACATGGGTTCTCAATGCAATACTGTTGATAAAACAACCAATCAGGTTTTCTAATTCATGAAGATTTCTGTTTGCAACAGGCGTTCCAACAACAATGTCTGAAGAATGACTGTAGCGCGATAGAAATACCGAAAACGCTGCGTAAAGCGTCATAAATAAAGTTGCATTATTAGATAAGCATAGCTGATTAATTTTTTTGCTTAGCTGGGAATTCAACTGGCTCGTATATACATCACCATTAAAAGATTGCTTAGCGGGCCTTGCATGATCCAATGGTAAGTTGTGACACTGTGGAATATCCTCCAAATAGTTTTGCCAGAAATTCAAGTTCAGTTGGAAACTCTCGACACCTTTTTGAATCTGTTTTTCCTGCCATCGACTATAATCAGAGTATTGAATAGATAATTCAGGTAACTCAGCTTCTGTTGATAATAATAAAGAAGAATAAATTTCTCGAAACTCTTCAATTAGTAATCTGACAGACCAGCCATCAACCAGAATATGATGAATAGTGATAAGTAATATATATTGAGCTTCTGCTGTTTTAATCAGATCAATTTTTAACAAAGCACCATCAGCCAAATCAAATTGATACTGACTTGAATCCTTAATTTGTTCAGTTAGTTTTGCTGCTTTTTGCTGTTGCTCAAACTCAGTCAGATCGACATAAGAAAATGGTAAAGAAAACGGATGATTAAAGACTTGAACTATCATGTTGTCTTTGAGCTGGAAGTTTGCAGCTAAAACCTGATGCCGTTTAACAATTTTCTCAAATGCCTGTTTCAAATAGCCGGTATCAATCTCCCCATTTAATTCAAAGCCCTGGTGTAAATTGTAAGCCCCGTTGGCATTATGAGTTAACTGACTAAGTAGCCAAAATCGCTGTTGTTGCGCAGATGTTGGTTGATTATCAGGATGGGCCTGACTAGCGACAATATGCTGCGTGAGTTGTTCTGACTGTGATTTTTCTTTAATTATTCTTGCAAGATTTAAAGTGGTTGGTTGACTAAAAAAATCTTTTAACTCAATCTCACAATGAAAATGGTATCTCACGCTGGAAATTAGTCTGATAGATAAAAGCGAATGACCGCCTAATTCAAAAAAATTATCATCAACACTAATTTCAGAAGCTTCCATCTGAAGTATGTCAGCCCAAATGTCGATAATTTGTTTCTCTAATTCATTCTTTGGTGCCTTATAATCTCTTAATTGGCAGTTTTTGCTCGGAATTGGCAAAGATTTCCAATCAATTTTTCCATTATTGGTCAAAGGTATGCTTTTTAGAATGACGATTGCTGAAGGAATCATATATTCCGGAAGCGAGTCTGCAAGCAGCTTTAATAAACTGGTTTTTAGTTGACTATCTGATAGGTCAGTTGATTCTGTCGCCACAATATAGGCAACCAGTCTTTTATCACTCTGCCCAACCTGACTCACCGATACAACACAATTGTTGATAAGGTGACAATCAAGAATATGTTTTTCTATCTCACCGGGTTCAATTCTAAAACCTCTGAGCTTAACTTGAGAATCTGAACGCCCGATATACTCCAGAACTCCATCATGATGATACCGTACCAGATCGCCTGATTTATAGAGTCGAACCAATTTATCCTGAGTAAATTGGTAATTCACAAAGGCTCTTTTAGTCTGCACTTCCTGATTTAGATAACCTGATGCGACTGCTTCTCCTCCAATATATAACTCTCCGATCGCTCCTAGTGGAACTAACTTTTTATCCTCATTAAAAACTAGTAGTTTGCAATTAGATAAAGCCTGACCAATTGGTACTTCTTGATAATTAGACTGAAAATTAGCCGTATCATAATAAGCTGCAATAACCGTTGTTTCAGTCGGTCCATATGTGTTTAATAATTTGATATCTGAACTAATACTATTCTGCCAGTTTTTCAAATGCGAAACGGACATCGCTTCACCACCAGTTATTAATAGCTTTAACGGTGTATTTTGTGAAAGTGTAACTAGCTCAACATCGCTACAGAGTTGATGCCAGTATGCGGTTGGAACAGAAACGATAGATATCTTATTTTGCTGAATAAAATGCCAAAATTGAACCGATGTAAGGGTGAGTTTTGTCGGCGGAAGAACAAGACAGCCTCCCACTAACAAAGATAAACTCATTTCTTCGATAAAAATATCAAAAGATACCGAGGAAAATTGTAATATCCGATCATCTTTTTCAGAATTATATATTTTTTGTGCTGAGTTTCGGTAAGAATTCCAGTTTTTATGACTTACCATTACGCCTTTCGGCTTTCCGGTCGATCCTGAAGTATAAATAACATAAGCAAGATCATCACTAGATTGTTGAGTTAAACGCTTGCAATTTAATACTGAAAAACTGGCTAAGCGCTCCCTTGTCGCATACTCATCTATAATTAATGGGGTAATTTCCTGGTTGAGGCTTAACTGCTTGATTGTATTTTTTACCGCTAAT
>CBDUHU010000604.1:0-2912 GCA_965366725.1 uncultured Kangiellaceae bacterium | reverse complement strand
GCCATTGACTCTTGAAGATTACTTCTTTGAGCGGCCGATAAACCAACAATGGTCAACACTAATAACAAAATTAGCGCAACAAACAGCGCAACTCCATTTTGTTTAGTGGCAAACTTTGTCGAATTCTCAATGACTCTCATATCTGAATACCTTGATTAATTAAGTAGTAGGCTGCATACAGCCAAAAGTAGAATCCGGAGCATTGGCTATTCCGTATCCTGCATTAGGCATATAGACTGTTTGTTGAAATAAACGTCTGGCTAAACGGTCTGAACCAGGATTATATTCAACATCCAGAATTTGAAATGTGGTTTCTTTATTTTCGGGTAAGACATCTTTTTCGCTATGTAAAAGAATCGCAACCCGCACCGACATTATCTTTGTACTAAGACCGGCAGCATCAATAGAATCTCTGTTCATATAACTGTTAACTACACCATCCTGACATACATCAGATTCAACCCCGTACAATACCTGAAAGCTCTCTACATTGGATAAAAGTGGTTGGGGCACAGCGCTTCCACTGCCCAGGCACATTAGTTCACCGTCAGCGACATAAAATTCATTAATGACTTCGCCTCCGGCAACCGTTGCGCCATTACAATCTATATCAAGCCCACCAGCTGATGTTTCTCTTCTGACCACAATTTTGTCATTGCTTCCATCTTCCGATGTAGCAATATTTATCGCATCAACAGGTTTTGATAATGGGGCGAATGTCCATCCCCCCATTTGAATTTGATCTTCTAAAAACAACATGGCAAAGCGACCATTCTCTTGCAATGTTGCTAATTCATCTTGCATTGAATATGTCTTGTTAGAACCAATAAATAATTGAATAACGCCGCCTAATAATACTAAACCTAATATTCCGGCAATCATTAGCTCAACAACAGAAAAACCCTTTTGTCTGGCAAAGCTTTTATGCGGGATTCTCTTCATGGCAATATCTCCATAATGATACAGTTACGTTCTTCATCGTTAGTAACGGTCTGGCAGTTTTCATTAATATTCTTGGCTTTACCAATATCCCTTCTCTCCTGCTCTGAATCCCAATCTACGACAATACTTAACCGATTCCCAATACTGGCAACACGGACTTTACCTCTTGGTAAGGTATTATCGGCAATGGTACAAATATCCCATTTATCGAAATCAGCCAGATTTTGAAATGTACAACTTTCAGCTTCTGCCCCGGCATTATTTCGGCACATCACCGCTGGGGCTGCGGCACAATCATATGCCACTGGATTAACCGCTGCATCACCATAGTGCGCCACATAAGTTGAATAAAGAATTCGTTGATCTTCATCGGCAATCATGGTCACCACTTTCGCACTGCGAATTCTTGACACCAGATCTTCAGCAATTGAAGTGGCTTGTGATGTATAAAAACCTTCCTGATTACTCGAAATACTCGAAACCTGAAGTGCTGCGACCCCTAATAAGCCAACCGCCAGAACCAAAGTGGTAATCAGTATTTCGATCAAAGAAGCACCTGACTGCTTTAACAGCGACTTACTTGAAGTTTGTTTTATTAGCATGACGACAACTCCTCTACAGATACACTTCCAACAACCGATACCACCACTTGTTTTCCGATAGAACGTTCATCGTCACAAACCCCAATATTCCCTGCAGGCGAGCCCAGAGTTCTATATCCAGAAGCCTCAAAGACAATATTTTCCATTCCACTATCTGTCACCACAGATACTTTTCCCGGAGTCAAATCAACTTGTTTTAGTTTTATTCCATTGGAAACAGCTTGCCAACTATTTCCATTTCGACTTACCGTGACCTGAGCCCCCAGAGTTATCGCTTCAGAACGTGCGTAATTAATCAGGCCAACGAGTAAATTAGTACTTGAAGTTAAGCGTGAATTGGCAATTGTAGAATTAAATGCCGGCACGCCAATGGTTGCTAATATACCAATAATGGCAATCGCAATTAATAACTCAAGCAACGTCATGCCACTATTTTTTGTTGTGATAGGCTTCATATCATTGACCGTTAAACAATTTAAGAGGTTTTGCAGGATTAACTATCCTATGAAGCAGTCAATATATCAAACTATCTCCGATAGTTGTGTGGCTTTTAAAGATAAGTGGGAAAAAAACCAATATTGATTGTGACACGAATCACAACTTGGCTTCTGACTGCTATATGAACAACAGGTACAGCCATATTTAGCGTTTTTTAATTAACGTAATTCAGGAGGTACTGGAAAATACATATTTTCAGGATTTTCAGTTGGAAATTCAGACATTATTCCACCTGACAGTTTGAGTTTTTCAATTACTTCATCAACCAGAACTTGTGGTGCAGAAGCTCCGGCGGTTACTCCAACTGTTTCCACACCAGCTAACCATTGCAGTTCAATTTCTGAAGCGTTATCAATTAAGTAAGCTCTACTGCCTTTTTGCTCGGCCAGCTCTTTAAGACGGTTAGAATTAGAACTATTCTGGCTACCAACCACCAGTATCAAACTACAGCTTTCAGCCAGTTGCTTAACCGCATCCTGCCTGTTCTGGGTTGCATAACAAATATCATCCTTTTTGGGTCCCTGAATCGCGGGAAAGCGCTGCTTCAGTTGAACAATAAGTTCTTTTGTTTCATCAACCGAGAGTGTTGTCTGAGAAACAAAAAATAACTTTTCTGGATCTTGAACTTCTAATTTCTGGATATCTTCCTGATCTTCAACCAGATACATGCCACCAAGAGGATTAGCATATTGTCCCATGGTTCCTTCGACTTCCGGATGCCCTTTATGACCAATCAGCACGCCTTCCTCGGCATTTTTGCTTTTGCGAACAACTTCCATATGAACTTTTGTGACTAATGGACAGGTTGCATCAAATACTCTGAAACCACGCTCGTCAGCTTCATCTTTCACCGCTTGAGAAACACCATGA
>CBDUHU010000603.1:0-2917 GCA_965366725.1 uncultured Kangiellaceae bacterium | reverse complement strand
GATCCGGATTGGGGTTAGCCATTGTTGCAAGAATTGTGGAAATGCATGGTGGTGATATTAAGCTGGAGAACCACGCAGAAGGTGGCCTGGACGCAAGTTTCAAGTTACCAATTCAATGATAGCAGTCTCTCTATTAGCTGGATAATACTGCTCAAAAGACTGCTTTATTTTTCATAATAAGACTAAATTAGCTTTTGATATTAACTAACCCGAGTTCAGGTTGGCTAATATCGGGGCTTATTCGTCCTGCCAATATTTATTAGCCCAGACAACCGTTTTTTGCATTAAATGTTTAGAATTAATATTAACTTTATCTAGAATTAAGTCCTGCAAATCCATCAATTCTCTAGTCGCTTCAAGAGTATTATCTTCGTTAACCAGAATCAGTTTTCGATGTCTAAGTACACTAAATGTATTACGAAATAAGTTTTTGTCGAATGCTTCAGGTGCATTAAGGCTATAAAGTGCGGCAATTCTCTGAGCTAATTGCTGGCTTCTCATTTCTATTTCTTTGCGGTTTATACTTCCATGCCCTGACTGAGCAGATAAGATAGTCAATATAATGCCATAGCGAAGCAGCGTTGGCCTTGCTATTTGTGCCTGAGTAAATAACTGACCAAATCCATCATGACTTTCATCCGCTCGAAATAGAGTCTTGGCCTTTTTGATTAGCATCTTCCTGTCAATAAATACGCTAATTACCTGTTCAAGATGATGAAGAAAATCTTGTTCGCTCCAGTGTAAAAATAACTCTTTTTTTAGTAGCGGAAATAATTTAGTTAAATCCTTGATTAATGCCGACTGAGTAATTGACTGTTGGTTCAGAAAACAACTGGCGACAAGTGCTGATGTGATATAAATATGCAATATGTTATTACGATAATAAGTCAATAGAATTGCAGATTGTTCGTCAGTAGTAATAATATCTCCCATGGGGTTGCTAATATTAAAAACGGTACCTAATTTTTCAGCCTGTTCAATCAGCTTTTCCGGAGAAGTTTCAGGCAAATAAGTTTCGTTACTAAAAGGAGCAGATTGAGCTATTTCAATCAATAGTTCCAACTGTAATTCTAGCTCTTTTTTACCAATCGCAGAGCGCTCTGTTGAAAGGAGAATTAATGCTACAAGACTGACAGAATTGAGGGTAACCGTGGCATTTATTTTTTCCATTAATATTGCCGCGAGATCATTAACCTGTGAAGTTAGCCAACTGGGCCTGGCGTTTGGGTCGCCTTTAAATTGATGCCAGTCCGGCTGGTTCTGGTCAAGATATTCATTAAGGTATAATGGGGACGAGAAATTTAGATAGACTTTACCAAAAGCTTGCTTTAAGGTTTTTCGTATTCCCAATAGCTGGCCTATTGACTCTTTTTTCTTTTCTGCACCGCGCAATTCGCTTAGATAGCTTTTCCCTTCAAACATACGTTCATAGCCGATATATACAGGAATAATTGCGACTGGTTTTTTAGTTCCGCGTAAACAGCTTTGCATAGTCATAGCTAGCAAGCCTGTTTTTGGTGGTAGTAATCGACCGGTTCTACTTCGCCCGCCTTCAGGGAAAAATTCCAATGGGATCCCACGATCCATCAGGCGAAAAATATATTCGTTGAATACTGCTGTATAGAGTTTATTTCCACCAAAACTTCGCCTTAGAAAGAATGCACCGCCGCGTCTTAAAATTGGTCCCGCTGGCCAGAAGTTGAGATTAATTCCGGCGGCAATATGGGGAGGCACCAGACCCTCATGGTAGAGCGTATAAGAGAGTAAAAGATAATCAATATGACTACGGTGACAAGGAAGATAGACTAGTTCGTGGGTTGCAGCTAGCTCTCGAACCATTTCAACATTTCTTATTTCAACACCATCATATATTTTGTTCCATAAATGAGTAAGTGTCGACTCCAGAATTCGAACCGTTTTGTATGAGTAAGCTGAAGCGATTTCTTTTGCATATTTTTCAGCTTTCTTTTGAGTTTTTGCAATGGTCGTTTTCTTAGCCTTGGCTTCTTTTTCAATAACCTTTCTAACATTATCACTGACCACAATATTGGTGATAACTTGACGCCGGTTACTGATCAGTGGTCCCATTGCGGCATTACGATTTCGATGAAAGTGAATTCTTAATGTTCTGGTGAGTTTGGTGACAAGCGATTGTCCTTTTGCTTGTGAGCGAGTTACTTTTATCATGTCTACAGGTCGGGAAATTCTCACAAATGAATTTCTTCCCTGTAAAATAATCAGGAAAAGTTTACGCAATGGTGTTGCACTTTCGGTATCAGTAAAAAAGAGCCTGAGTAGTGAGTTTTCTTTTCCGGGGTTGCGTCCCCAATAAAGGGACACCGGCAGCAGTTGGTGGTGAATTTGCTGCTCCTCATTCAATTGGTCCTGACGCTGCTTCTCAATTAACTTTTCGAGTAATTGTTGATATCTTTTTACTGGTTTTCCACCAAATCCAAAAATCGTTTTATTCTGCAGGAAAAAAACAGCACCATTCGGAATTTTATCGGGTAAACCATCGATAATTTTCGGCTGAGGTAAATTCAGTTTTGAGGCTCTTTCTTTCAGCATTAGAAAACTACTGGTTGAGCGTCTCTGAAGTACATAATATATAGGAGCTGCCAGGTCAATTTCGAGATCTTTAATTGGATCCTCTGGAAGTAATTTACTACTGACCAATAATTTAAGCGGAATGGAAACAATTTTCTGATAGAGCTGGTGTAAGAACATAGAGAACCGAGTTATCCTAGTTTATCTGTTAATATACTCATTGACAGATATGTTACTTAAGTTAAAGCGCTTTTAACCAAAGCGATTATTTTAAGCAATATATCGCTAAATAGCCATTGAGATATTGTTGGTAAATATTTCTTGCTGGAAATACGTCAAAATCACTGATCGACCTTATTGTTGCTAACAA
>CBDUHU010000602.1:0-2936 GCA_965366725.1 uncultured Kangiellaceae bacterium | reverse complement strand
CCCTCCTTGGTATCCGGGGTATTGATAGGATAATCAATCGTCGCTCTTTGTAATTCCAGGTCATCTATTTGTGTTTCAGCATAATCTTTAAGTGAGTCAATCCAGCTATAACCAACCCCATCTGAAAATTGTTCTTTTTGTCGCCATAAAATTTCATCCGGTAAATAACCTTCAAAAGCTTCGCGTAAAAGATGCTTTTCTATCTTTCCATTGCCACACATCTTCAGTTCAGGTGCGACATTCATAGCGGTTTCTAAAAACTCCCTATCAAGAAATGGAACTCTCGCTTCCACTCCCCAGGCGGACATTGCCTTATTTGCTCTCAAACAATCAAACTGATGCAATCGTTCCAGTTTACGCACTGTTTCATCATGAAATTCTTTTCCATCTGGCGCTTTGTGGAAATAAAGATAACCACCAAAAATCTCATCGGCTCCTTCCCCGGAAAGGACCATTTTGATCCCCATTGACTTTATTTTTCGTGCCATTAAAAACATAGGTGTAGAGGCTCTAATGGTTGTAACATCGTAGGTTTCCAGGTGATAGATAACATCAGCCAGTGCATCAAGCCCCTGTTGAATAGTAAAATGTATTTCGTGATGAATTGTGCCAATTTGATTAGCAACTTTTTGCGCAGCTATTAAGTCAGGTGAACCTTTTAAACCGACTGCAAACGAATGAAGTTGTGGCCACCATGCAGGTGATTGTTGTTCATCTTCAACTCGCTTTGCCGCATTGATTTGTGCCACGGCAGAAATAATCGATGAATCTAGCCCCCCGGATAATAAAACGCCATAAGGTACATCCGACATCATATGTTTTTTGACTGATGTTACCAACGCATCGTGAATTTCTTTTGCTCCACTAACCTGACCGCTGACTTTTGCGTAATCTTTCCACTCTGGCAGGTAGTATGGTTTAATTTCTCCTTGTTTGCTGTCCAGATAATGTCCAGGTGGAAAGCTATATACCTCCTGACAACAATCAACTAATGATTTCATTTCAGACGCAACAAATAGCTGTCTTTTTTTATCGTATCCATAATATAAAGGAATGACTCCCAGCGGATCCCGTGCAACAATATATCGCTCAGCTTTGTCATCGAATAAAATAAATGCAAACATTCCTTCTAACTGATTTAATCGGCTTTCAATTTGACGGCTGGAAACGTTAACATCGTCTTTCTTATCTTCTGCATATAGTCCCAATATCACTTCACAATCAGATTGAGTCTGAAAAGAATATTCTGATACTTCATTACGGGATAACTCTTTGTGATTGTATATTTCACCATTAACCAATAGCGCAAGATCCTGTTGCTCGTTCAATAAAGGCTGCTCACCACTGTTAATATCAACAATTGCTAATCTCTCGTGTACGAGTACAGCTGAATCATTGACCCATATACCAGACCAGTCAGGACCTCGATGACGTTGCTTTTTGGATTGTTCCAACGCGAGGCTTCGCAAAGTTTGCGGATCGCCCTGAATGTCTAGCATGCCAAATATAGAACACATGATGTTTCACCTTCTACAGATTTTTTTATGTTTTTTACATAAAAAGCCAAAATACAGAGCAATCATTAAACAAAAGGCAACAAATGTGAATAGAACTAAAGCATTATTCTTATATTGATGAATAATATCTATTTTTAAGCTATTATTATGCCGATATATTAATAATTGGGCTAATTAGCGATGCAAAACCGACAATTCAATAAAAGCTATAAAATTGATCATCTGGATAAAGAAATATTAAATGCACTGATGGAAGATGCCAGAACTCCCTACGCGGAACTGGGCAAACGCTTTAAAGTTAGTCCTGCGACCATTCATGTACGTATTGAAAAAATGAAATCCGCCGGAGTAATTACTGGTACTAAATTAAGTGTAGAAGCTAAATCTCTCGGTTATGATGTCTGCTGTTTTATCGGTATAAACCTTAATAGTGCAGGCGACTACCCACAGGTACTTGAGCAGCTTGAAGAAATAGATGAAGTAGTAGAAGCCTACTACACTACAGGAAAATACAGTATCTTCGTCAAAATTTTATGCCGTTCAATAGACGATTTGCACTGGTTACTGGTTAATAAAGTACAATCAATTGAAAAAATCAGAGCGACAGAAACGCTGATTTCCTTACAAAACCCAATTCACCGTAACATCCAGTTGTGATCACAAAATCAAACAAACAAGCCAACGATGCACCAAAACTAGTACTAAGCTTTTGTGAAAATTCCCGCTTTAATAGACCACTATTTGTCAGCTTCACTAGAATTGCACTTGACAAACACTACTCATCCAAATAGTATTTATTCAAATAGTTTCTATGAGTACCTGACTTATGAAAAATTCAAAGCTCAATCACTTAGAGAAATCACCAGGCTTGTTTAATCGTGATTGGATTATTACAGCAAGTAGCAATATTGATTTAACTAAAGAAAGTCTATTAAACCAGGCAATTCAGGCCACTGATAATGCTGGTTTTAGTGAAAAGAAAAGCCAGGTCTTTCTCTATTGGCTCTGTCGTTATACACATTTTCATAATAACTATGCTTTGCACTCGTTAAAGCCTTCGCAGGTGCAAATATTTTTATCCCACATGGCAACAGAGCTAAACTTGCCTGAAAAATTACAACAGCAGGTATTAACAGTTCTCACATTCTTTTATTGGGAGTTACTGGGAGTAAAGCTCAGAAATATTGAGTTTTTAAGTAATAAGAAACTTAGAGGCTATGCCAGTCGTTTCGGTAAAAAGCGATGCCAGAATGTTATTACTTACATGCAAGGTACCTCTCAATTAGCAGCAAGGCTTTTAGTTGCAACCAATATGAAGCTTAATGAAGTGATAAAGCTGCGTATTTGTGATATTGATTTTAAGAAAAACAAATTAACCGTTAATGCTAGTGAATCAACCCGGGAATTCAAGATAAATAT
>CBDUHU010000601.1:0-2940 GCA_965366725.1 uncultured Kangiellaceae bacterium | reverse complement strand
CTAATTGGCCCAAGACTAAAACTATCATCATATTGACTGTTGTATGAATAACGGCCGTTTTTCAACGATATCTTTTCCCAGTCCAGAAGCTCAGAGCTGTTAGTGTCGTCAACATCATTAGCTTTTCTCTGTTTTAAGTTCAGAATTTTTAACTTTGCTATCGATATCTTGGCCTGGGTGTAAACCTCAATAGTTGCCAACAGTTCTCTAAAGACTCCGGTAAAATAAATTACAGCAATAATAAACTGTGCAACAATCGTCTTATCGACGACTAAATGATTGTTGCTAACTATCAAGCCTAACAATAAGAAAATTAAAAGATTAGAGGTAGCTGAATGTGCACCCCATATAAATTGATTATCTCGTTGGTGCTCACGTATTTTTCCGACAGTCGGCTTGACTCGCTTATTGAAAAAATGAGAACGACGATTTTGATTAACAAATAGCTCTTTATTTCCAAAAATAAGCCCCTGATAAGACTCTATAGCAGTATCTTGCTCTTGCCTTAGCTTTTTGCCTATAGTAAAAGCAATCCACATAAATAGCTTTGAAGATAAAACACCAAGTAACAATATGTTAGTCAATATTAAAAAAAGCGGTAGTGACAAATAGGCCAGTTAGATTAATACTGAGATACATAGTATGACGTTATAAATAAATTGTGGAAGATTTGCCAATGCCGCTGAGATATTATTGACATCTACCGATAACATATTAAAAAGTCTTGTTTTACCGGTTGCTTCAACACTAGAATACTCACTATTCGATATCTGCTCAAGCAGTTGAATTCTAACCTTATAAATAATATTTGTAGTGAATCTTGCAACTACCTTTCGCGATAAAATTGCAACCACAAAAAAAACAGCAAGCAGGTAAAAATAATCGTTGCTTAACTCTATCAGGGTGCTTTCTTTTTTGATGCTATCTGACACCTGGTATAATAGGTACATTGAGAGAAAAGCAGTAACGGCACTTGTAGTCAAGGCAACTAAACCAAGATACTTTACTTGCCTTAAAAATGTCCAATTCATTACTGACTTTCCCTTTATTACATTTTAGAAAACTGATTTAAATAAATTCGAAATATACTACGATAAAAAGAGTGTATTAATCATGTCATTGCGACAAGTACCCGTCTCTCTCCCTCGTACGGCATTCTTCCATGGGCAACCAGGTTATTATTAACCAGTAATATATCTCCCTTCTGCCATTTAAAACTAACAGTGTTGTCCGAATAAACTTTGTTAATTGTCATGATATCTGACTCAGATATTTCACTACCATCTGCAAAGAGAACGTTGCGTGGAGGTTTGGAAATCCCGCATGAACTTAGTAAGTCTAGATAGTTTTTACCATGACTAGATGGGTGAAATAGATGTGCTTGATTAAACCAGATATTGTTGCCGCTTGCAGGGTCTTTACTTACCGCAGTACCATATTGTGCCGTCGATAAGTTTCCCTCTTGCCAGACATATTCTATCTCATTTTCCGAGCAATAACGTTCGACAACTGACTTATCATCGGTATTAAAGACTTCTTGCCAGGGTAAATCTATAAAAGGGTTGTAATGCCTTTCATAGCGAAGTCCTTTTTTCCTAAAGCGTTCAATAAGATCATTAGGAAGTTTTTCATAAACTAACTGACTGTCAGTTAACGGTGTCTCTCCCCCTTGAAACTCCATGGTTACACAATGAAACCAGAGAAAAGTTGGTAACTTATTGGTATAAGAATTTTCATTATGTTGTAGAATATGCCTGTCCGCTGGATACTCAGTACTGGTGTAGATATTACTACCTGCCTCAACTCTGGGAGTTGACCGATATTCGTACCCAATTCTTGCTTCACAACATTCATCAAGAACTCTTGATAACTCTTGTTCGTGAAAATCGAAGCCACGAAATAGAAAGACACCGTTTTCAGAAATCTCATTCCTGATGGTATGCCAATGTTCAGAGATCCAGTTTGACAACATAAGTTGATTGTTAACAGGTTCAATAACTTTAACCAGATCAAGTGTTTCAGGCATAAAATATTGTTTTATGTTATTCAACTTTATAGTCTCCCTTCAGGTCTAAGATATCTAAACTATATCTTTTTATTTTTCTATCATGGCTCAATTGAATAAACTATCTAGCTCTGAAAAATATCAAACTCACTTTATTTGATAGCATCATATGCTGGACACTTTTTAACTAACTGAAAGTTAGTCATTTCCTCTCAGGCTATTGATTACAGGTGTCTGTAGAAAACGTCTTATTGGCAGGTAAAGACCAATTATAGTAATAATAGCAATGGAAATAATTGTGACAATTGTCGCCGGCACAAGCTCTACAGAAGTATATTCAGCAAGCATGTCACTAAAACCTAAATAAATAATTAGCAGAATAATAATGCCCGAAACTAACCCAAACATGATGGAAGGCAGATTATCGAGCGTAATAAGTTTAATTAAATCATTGGAACGAGCTCCTATCGCTAGTCTGGTTCCAAATTCAAAACGTCTCATCTGGGCGCTGTAGTTCATAATTCCATATAAACCAATAGCGGCTAATATCAAGCTTAATATTGCGATTGTTGCGCTAGTCATGGTGACAACTTTTTGAGAAAAGAGTAACCTGTCACGTGTTTCCACCAATGATCTTAATTCGTGAACATTAATATTCGGATTAATTGTCATCAAAACTTTATTGATTTCGCTTCGAGTGATTGTTTGCTGTGGTTTCAACTTGATAATAATTGTTGCATTGTTTGGCGAGGTTGGTCGATACATTCTCGCGGTACTCCCTTTCCCCCCGGGAATACTGATATCTTTTACAACTCCCCGAATTAAAAATTGTCTATTGCCTCCCGGAGAAAGGTGTTTTCCTAACGCGCTCGTTTGTGGCGAAATCTGCTTCGCAAATGTTTCATTAACAATCACCACAGAATTCCGATCTTGTA
>CBDUHU010000600.1:0-2953 GCA_965366725.1 uncultured Kangiellaceae bacterium | reverse complement strand
AGTCTGAAGGAAGCTATGCCGTGCCGTTGCATTTACGAAATGCACCAACTAAATTGATGAAGTCGCTTGATTACGGTACTGATTATCGTTACGACCATGATGAGCCCGACGGATTTGCAGCCGGGCAAAACTATTTTCCGGAAGAAAAATCTTCAATAACTTATTATCGGCCGGTTGAACGAGGTTTGGAAAAGCAAATTGCAGAGAAATTACGACGTTTGAAGAATATTCAGTCAGACTGATTCTGTTTGTTGCTCCTTTTGCGGTTCAATATGACTAAAAAGCTAAAATCCGGATCGGCTCGCTCAGCTAAAGGTCAAAGGTGACAATTGGGAAATTTGATGTGGAAGCTTTAGTAACAAAATTTTTACCAACTTTAATGGTTGCACTTGGCGGTGCATTGGGGGCAACTTCGCGTTTCTGGGTGCGGGAGTTATTACCAAGAATAACGGGTAGTGAATACCCATTTAGTACGCTTGTGGTGAATGTTGTCGGTTGTTTCTTAGCCGGGTTAGTTTATATGTGGTTAGAGCATAGTGGAACTCATTGGTCCACAGGAAAGCTAATGTTCTTTTTTGTCGGATTCTTAGGTGCTTTTACTACTTTCTCCGCATTTGCTCTGGACAGTCTTCTACTATTTAATCAAGGCGAAAACTTTAAGTTATTGGTTAATATTGCTGCAAATTGTATTCTATGTTTGATTTGCGTATTTGTTGGTGCGTGGGTTGGTGGTAGAATAGCCGCCAATTAATCACCAGCAATATGATATTGCTGGTTTTTTAACCAAAACAATATAACTAATTTAACTCTGGATTGTCTTATGATCGACCCTAAACTATTTAGAAATGACCTGGATAGCGTTATCGCTAACCTGGCTAAACGCGGTGTAAAATTTGATAAAACGGCTTATCTTGAACTTGAAGAATGCCGAAAGTCATTACAGGTTAAAACTCAGCAACTGCAAAATGATAGAAAAGTTCGTTCCAAGTCGATTGGTAAGGCAAAAGCTTCAGGTGAAGATATCCAGCCGTTGTTAGAGGAAGTTTCCAATTTAGGCGAAGAGTTGGATAAAACTAAACAGGCTTTTGAAGAAGTGCAAGCTAAACTAGATGAGCTTTATTCAGGACTGCCTAACTTAATTTCTGATGAAGTGCCAGATGGCCAATCTGAAGATGATAATGTTGAAGTTAGGAAGTGGGGAACTGTTCCTGAATTCGATTTTGAGCCAAAAGATCATGTCGAAATTGGTGAAGGAGTGGCGGGTATAGATTTTGCTGCTTCAGCTAAGTTGAGTGGGTCACGTTTTGTTGTTATGAAAGCTGGAATTGCGCGGATGCATCGAGCTTTGATCCAATTGATGCTGGATACCCATACCGAAGAGCATGGTTATCAGGAAACCTATGTCCCTTATCTGGTTAATCCTGAGAGTCTTTACGGTACATCTCAGTTACCTAAGTTTGCCGAAGATCTCTTTAGCGTTCAAGGTACAACTCAAGATGGCAGTCCGTTGTATATGATCCCCACGGCCGAAGTACCGTTAACTAATTTAATGCGGAATGAAATTGCGGATGCCGACTCTTTACCAATACGACTAACTGCGCATACACCCTGTTTCAGAAGTGAAGCTGGCTCTTATGGTAAAGATGTTAAAGGGCTAATCAGACAGCACCAGTTTGAAAAAGTTGAGCTAGTGCAAATTGTGCACCCGGAAAACTCGATGAAAGCGCTGGATGAATTAACCGGGCATGCCGAAAAGATTTTGCAGCTGTTAGAATTACCTTATCGCACTGTTATTTTATGTAGTGGTGATATTGGGTTTGGTGCAACAAAAACCTATGATATTGAGGTTTGGTTACCCGCTCAAAACACTTATCGTGAAATATCGTCATGTAGCAATATGGGGGATTTTCAGGCTCGCCGTATGCAGGCTAGATGGCGTAATCCGGAAACAGGTAAGCCCGAGCTGGTCCATACTTTGAATGGTTCAGGACTTGCGGTTGGACGTACTCTGGTAGCTATTCTGGAAAACTATCAAACCAGTGATGGTAAGGTACGTGTACCCGAGGCACTAAGAGCTTATATGAAGACTGATCTGATAGGTTAATCGTCAATTTTGCTGATAAAAAACGCCTGGCACATAGTGACAGGCGTTTTTATTTTGTTTGTTGCCAATATAAAGTCAACGATAGCTAAATTATCAGTAAACTATTGCGCGTTAATGCTTATCGGCAAGGTTGATTTCTTCAAGAAACTTCTCGATGCCAATTTCTTTAATTCTTGGACGAAACTGATTCTTGTAGCTCTTACGCATATCTGTACCGGCAACAATAATGTTAGTGATTAACCAGTCGCCAGATTTTCTGGTGAGATAATAGTTAATGCCGAGTGGCTCAGAGCCAGTCTGCTTCATTGCACTTTTAACTCGTGCATTACCTGTTTTCTTACTGATTTCAGCTTTTTCAAATACGAAAGCCTGACCATCATATAGTGAAAGTCCTTTTGCATACTTATTAATTACTTTATTAATGTATCCATCAATAAAAGTCCTTTGCTGACTTTCCGAAAGTGACTTCCAGGTTTTATTACCGAGTGTTTTGCGGGCAAAAGTCTCTGACTGGCAGTAAGTGTTTTGTCACCAGATTTTCGGCAAGTTGAGGGTTTGATTTGAGCGCTTCTTTATTTTGTTCAACAATGGAAATCATTTTAGAGGCAATTCCTTCAAGATAAATCGAAGGATCACTTTCCGCAACCGCCATTCCATTTAATCCCAGTAAGATTATTAATGAACCTAACAGCTTTCTCATTTTGTTATTTCTCCTGTAATTAACATATTTGAGTTTTCCTTAAAGACACTATTTTAGCAAAATAGTTACACTAAGTGTGAAGACTAAGTAGCTATAATATTAACAATTTATGAATACAAGCTGAATCTGTTGTGAGTTAACCAAATATT
>CBDUHU010000599.1:0-2958 GCA_965366725.1 uncultured Kangiellaceae bacterium | reverse complement strand
ATTATCTATATTGTTGGAAAATGAGCCTGGTTCTTTATCGAGAATTGTCGGCCTTTTTTCTCAACGGGCTTTTAATATTGAAAGTTTGACGGTCGCAGTGACAGAGGATAAAAGTCTATCTCGATTAACCATAGCAACCAATGGCGATCATCAGGTCATTGAACAAATTACAAAGCAGGTGAATAAGTTAGTTGATGTATTGAAAATTTCAGAGTTAAGCAACGCTGCACACATAGAGCGAGAGTTGATGTTTGTAAAAATCACCGCAACCACTTCGGTTATGAGAGAAGAAATTATTCGAACTGCTGATATATTTCGAGCGCAAATTGTCGACAGTAACAATCAAATTTATACTGTGCAAATCAGCGGAAAAAAGGAAAAGTTGAATGCTTTTATTCGTTCAATAAAGCGGCAGAGCGATATTGTTGAAATTGTTCGCTCAGGCTGTGTTGCGATTGCTCGAGGAGAGAGGGCGTTAAGGCCCTAGTCTATTGTTAACCTTTTTTAATCGTGAAAAAGCCGCATTCAATTATGATTGCGGCAAGAGTGTAGAAAATAACGTGGAGAGATAAACTTTGTCAAATTATACTTGATGGCAATTTATAGTAATGGTTGCTCCCCAAAAGGTTGCAGAATTCAACGCATTTTGACAGTCAGAGAGGGCGTTATAAGATACGTCAACATATTCCCATGCAGTACCAGTCACCGTGTTACCTCTATAATCTACATAAGTGACAGAATAAGCATATTTATACTGTCCCTCATAATTGCCGAAAACAGGGTCATCTATTATTGGCTGGGCGCCGCCGACTCTTTGAGCCTGGGCGAATGAGGATATCGTTAATATCACAAAAGCGGCAATGGTTGCACTCAGTACTCTGATAGTTTTATTCATAACTAACTCCGATTATTTATTATTAATCCCAAATGGATGTTTTTTCAGACTGTTGTCAGCCTGCTAATCACCATATTCAGTTTTTGCAGTTCAGGGTAGCTTTAGGTGCGGTTAAGATTGGTCAAAGGTGGTAAATTTAAGGTAATAATATCGATAAACTCTTATAAAACAATAACTAAAAAATCATCACAGTTTTTTCAGTCAGGCTTAATCGTTAATTATGATTTGATTTTCCTTAACGATTTCTGCCGTATTGTTCATGTGAAGATACCCAATCGGAAGAGGATATGGCGGCTGCCAGTGAAATTTCTCCGGCCAGAGCCACGGCCGCGACGATTTCAGCAAATTTATAGGCCTTATTTTTTCCATAACAGGCCATTAATTCCAAGCACTCTTTCTGAGTGCTTAATCCAGTACCTCCTCCATAAGTTGCTATTATGAGGGAGGGTATGGTCAGGGAAAGGTAAAGATCGCCCTCTTCAGTTAACTCTGAATATAAGATTCCAGCGGATGACTCAGCAACATTGGCAACATCCTGCCCTGTTGCAATAAACATAGCTGTAATGCCATTAGGAGAGTGTAATCCGGTATTGTTCACTCCTGATAAGAAAGAGCCAACCGCAGCAACACGTCCGTGATAATCGATTTGTTTTGGGTCAACTCGCATAATTTGTAGTAAGTCTTCGCGCTTAATGGTTGCTTCCGCAATCACTCTTTTTCCACGGGTTCGCATAATATTAATTTGCGACGTTTTTTTATCTGTAGCAAAGTTAGATTCGAGAAAAAAGTTCTGAATATGTTCTTTGTTATCATAATGCTCCAGTATCCAACCACAGGCTGCAAAGGTTGCTCTTCCAACCATATTTTGGCCAGCGGCGTCGCCAGTTTTAAAATTGAAGCGCAGAAACGCAAATTTATTTGACAGATAATGATCAATATAAGTAAGTTTCGCAACCGAAGAAGTGGACTCAGCTTCATGCTTGATAGCATCAAAATTGTCTTTGATCCACTTAACAAATGCGCGTGCATCCCTGGCATCGTCGAACACAAATACGGGTGCCCGTTGCATAGCATCACCAACCACCGTTGATTTGACTCCTCCATTTAAGTTGAGTAGCTTCATTCCTCTGCTATAAGAAGCAACTAATGTACCTTCTGTTGTGGCCATGGGAATGACAAACTCGCCTTTTGCATGTTCTCCGTCCAGGATAATGGGACCTGCCAGCCCAATAGGTACCTGTGCAACACCAATAAAGTTTTCGATATTGCCAGCCAGTTTATCGGTTTCAACTGAATAGTTAGCAATATGATTAACTATTCCACTGTGAAATTGCTCGAGGTATCTTTGTCGTTTTTTGATTGCCTGTTCAGAAAAGTCGTTAATGATATCTCTGGGTATTCCTTCATTTTGGGACTTTTTAGAAGCGACAACATCTTCTACCTGGAAGCTTAGTTGACCGAATGGTGAAGCCTGAAACTCAATTTCAAGGGTTTGTATCTCACTATCGATCTTATCGTCATATTCGACAAAAACGACGATATTCGTGCTTACAGGAAAAATAAGATCATCACCGTCATTCAGCTGAAGATTTGTGATACAAGGTGAATTGTCGCTTTGTAAGCTAATTTGCGAGCTTGCCAGTTGATGACCATTAATTGAAATACTATTCAATGCTTGCAATCTGGCATCTTTCAGTCGATTTCTTAATTGAAAAGAAAATCCTTTTGGTGTGATAGTCAAGCTTCCGCGTGTGTAGAGCTGCTTCAGCAGAATCTTAGGAACAAACATAGTGCTCACTCTTTTTTGGATGTGTTACGCTAATAAAGAAGCTCTTCATTTTAACTTTTGTAGTATTTTGATGGCTGTAACTATTTTGAAGCCAATTTTGATACATTGAAGATTTATGTTGAAATGATAGACCTAATTCTCTATAAATGACAATGTAATTCGTTGAGAAACGTATTTATTAATCCTGATTTGTCTAATTTCCAATTACTGGAACTTTCCATTGAAAAAATTACTAGAAACAATCAGAAATTATAGCCGTCAGTTTTTTGCTCAG
>CBDUHU010000598.1:0-2966 GCA_965366725.1 uncultured Kangiellaceae bacterium | reverse complement strand
AGTACACAAGGCAAACCTGAATAAAGTTGATCCTGATTTTTTGGGACATACTGAATTTCTTGCAACTCAAGCAGGTGTTAGCAAAGTTGTTATGATGCTTGCATGCGAAGGGTTGAGAGTGACATTAGCAACCACCCATTTACCACTATCACAAGTTCCTGTTGCAATTGACCAACAGAGTTTAACTCAGGTAATTGATATCATTCTTTTAGCATTTGCTCAGCTTAATTTATGCGATATTAAAGTAGCCGTTTGCGGTTTGAATCCACATGCTGGTGAAAACGGTCTTCTTGGTAAAGAAGACGATGAAATTATCTTACCTGTAATTAATCATTTCCAGCAGGCGGGCTACAATATTAAAGGCCCTTTTCCCGCAGATACCATCTTCACGCCTGCCAAGAGAGAAGCCTTTGATGTTGTCCTTGCGATGTATCATGATCAGGGATTACCGGTAGTCAAAGCTTTTGGCTTTGGCCGTTGTGCTAATATTACCTTGGGACTGCCCTATATAAGAACTTCAGTTGATCACGGTACTGCGTTAGATATTGCGAGTGAATACCGTGCATCTGCGGATAGCCTTATTTATGCAATTAACTATGCCATTGAGTTGGCTGCTGGAAAACTTCCAAAATGAAACCTTTTAATCCCAATCAGCATCAAGCTAGAAAGCGGTTTGGCCAGAACTTCTTACAAGACAAGTTGGTTATTGAACGAATTGTTAAGAGCATTCGCCCTTCTGAAAATGACAATATTGTTGAAATTGGTCCGGGTTTAGGCGCAATAACCAAAGAAATTCTGCCTCTTACTCAAAAAATATCGGTAATTGAACTTGATCGAGATGTTATTCCCAAACTTCAATTTAACTGCGATCGACTTGGTGAACTTAAGATCTACCAGCAAGATGCATTAAAAACTGATTTTTCTGAATTTGCATCCGATGGAAAAATCAGAGTTATTGGCAACCTGCCTTATAATATTTCGACTCCAATAATGTTTCATTTATTTGAATACCTTAAAGACATAAAAGATATGCATTTTATGTTACAGAAAGAAGTTGTTGAACGCATGATTGCCGGGCCTGGTGGTAAAACGTACGGACGTCTAAGTGTAATGACCCAATATTTCTGTGAACCACATATGTTATTTGTTGTTCCACCTGAGTCATTTCAACCTGCTCCCAAAGTAGACTCTGCAATTGTTCGTTTACAGCCTAACCCCAGGTTACTTGAAATGGTTGATTTCAACCTATTTTCTACAATGGTTTCCGATAGCGGCGGCTTTCAGGTCTTTTCCCTGCCGAAAAAGCGGATCACCGAAGAAGAGCTATTATCTCTTGATATTGATGCACGCTTGCGTCCGGAAAACTTATCATTGGCAATGTTTGTTAATGTGGCAAACTATGTGGCTCGTCGCGATAGTCAACAAACCTCATCAGATTAGGTCTCTTTTATCGCGTTTTTGCTGATTTTTAGCAAACTTGTTCAGTTAGGGTTAATATTAACTTGCTAGACTGGTATTTAGCCTGAAACAGGGATAAGAAGCATTCTTCAATAGAGTGACTTCCACGCTAGTCAGGCCTGAACTTGCTTGCGATACTTGGTTATTACTGCATAACAGATTTTGATAACCACAAAAATAGCCGCAGAGAGTGATATGAGTCAGCGAGACTTTCTTTAACCGCTTGTTATAGAATTAAAGTTTGTTGAGTCACAGTCGATTGCTGATTTCTACTTATCTCAAGCTCTGATTATTTAATGTTAAGTTAATTCTGTCGAGGATCTAATGAAAATTCCGTTTAGTATTCTTTTGGTTCCCGTTTTACTGCTCACCAGCGCTTGCTCCACTCATTATTCGGCTTCTAGCCATCATCGCTATGGGCATGGCAGTGGTCATGTCTCTGTTGGAGGGCATGGTAGTCATCATAGTCGTGGTGGGGAGTTACTTGGAGCGCTCATTATCGGTGGAATTGTAGGCCATCTATTAACTGAAGCATCAGAGCAGGAGTCAGCCAGAGATGTCGGAGTTAGTCGAAGAAACCAGGTTTCTACTGCTGACGATGCGTTATTGAATGGATATCCAATAACCCAGAAGCCGGGAGTTTCGGTTGAAAGAAGTAGCGAACAGGCCAGGTTTTATCAAATAGGTAAGGATGGCAATTGTTACTTGATGGAAGAAAAACAATCAGGCGTTGAAGTTATTTCAATGGTACCTGATTTCTCTTGTCTTTAGTGATTAATGGTTTTAGCGGCACTGGGTGGTCTTTAGCGATTAGCTGTTATTTAAGTCTTCTATATTGCTAGGTAAGGCTGGCTCTCCTTATCCCGAGTTCAGCTTGATTAATATTTCTGTTGAGGACATATTTTTCTGCACTTGCCACTGGCAGTGGTGGAGAAAGGTAATAGCCCTGGCCAAAGTCACAATTAATTGAATTTAATAGCTTTAATTGTGATTTAGTTTCAATACCTTCTGCGATCAATTCCATTTTCAAAATTTTTGCCAAGGCGACAATTGTATTGATTATAGGGGTTTCGCTGTTTTCACTCTTAATTTGGGAAATGAAAGAACGGTCAATTTTTATAATATCAAAGGGCAGTTGACTCAAATAACTCAGTGATGAATGACCGGTACCAAAATCGTCAAGAGAGACCTTTATTCCTAATTGCTTAAGCCGATGAAACAGGTGACGGGCTTTATTGATATTCTCCATCATAATATGTTCAGTTAGTTCGATGATTATTGAGCCTGGTCTCAATTGATATTTTTGCATGACGTCTTTTATCTCATCTATCAAGTGAGAGTCTGCGAATCTTTGTGCAGAAATATTGACGCTAACATAAAGTGGTGCGTGAGATTTTTTCTGCCATCTCTGAAGCTGTTCAGCAACATTTTTCAGTAACTGTCTATCTATAGCTCTAATCAGGTCATTTTCTTCTGCAATTACGATAAATTCAGAAGGATTAATAATG
>CBDUHU010000597.1:0-2968 GCA_965366725.1 uncultured Kangiellaceae bacterium | reverse complement strand
AACTACATGTATTTATAGTTAATCCAACGGCCTGAGGTTCTGAGTTTTCCAATAGATTTACCTCGCTATTTCAATTTCAAGCTTTTTATCCAACCATGGAAGTTGTGCACTCCACTGACCGAATCCAGACATTCTCAACAAAATATCTAGTGGTAAGGGGTTAAGAATGACCCTTATCGAATCTTCACTCTCCTTAACTACTCCAGACCGGACAAGAAAATTACTTCGGATATATTGAATGCTGCTCTGATTCATTCCACTTAACCTTGAGGAAAAATGAGCAATCAACAGCTCTGCCAAAAGTTCCTGATCAACCAATCGACTAAGGAGGCTCTTTTGAGATTGGTTCAAACCAAAGAAATGCCTTTCAGAGAGTGCTGTGCAATCAAGCTTATCTAGTTCCCCCTGAAAAACGGACTTGTTATCAGGCATGAGTAAATCGAGCAATATGTTTTTATTTTCTTGCTCTCCAGAGATAGCCAGATTCAAACTTTGCTTAACCATTCTCAGGGATATTAACTTCGACAGCCCTAAGTTGATCACTATCGGAATAAGCAAAGACAAACCAGCATTTTCAATAGATTTTATTTTCATTTCCGCTGGCAAACACACATTTTCCTCTATTAATTCTGCTGCTCTTGTTATAGTAGGTTCTGTTGGAAAATTATTAATTTTACTGATGATATTTTTTGTATAATTGAAATTCTCTTCTTTTTGAGAAGACCATAAAAAAAATGCAAGCAAAAGCTCATCATTTTTCACCTGACTTATCCTTTCAACATTCAACGCCAACTTTTCACGGCTATCATTTAGCACCAGACTTTCAAATATTTTTCGGTTTTTTCTTATTATACAAAAATGAGCAACAGCTATTAGAAATATTAAATTTTCTCTGGCATCTTTTTCATCAATAGCGTTGACAAAATAGTAAAGCATTTCTAACTCTACAAATTCGTTTCTAAACTCTTTTTTTTGAAGTAGTTTTTCAACATTACTAATTGAGCAAAAGAAAATATCTTTAGATATCAGGTCAGGTAGTTTAAAAAGGTCCATAAAAGATAAATCGCACCAGAACTCCAATAGATTTTTTGCCTGTTCCTGAGAAAGCATTAAAGATAAAGATGCTGACTTCCCGCTTTCTCTCACATTTTTTAACAGACTATTAACATTCTCTTTCTGTGTTTTTAGGATCTGAAACAATCCGCTCGAAGCACTTACATGGCTTAACGCAACAAACTCCTTATATTGCCATTTACTCCAGACATCACCATCGATCAAATCACAAACAAAAGCGGCTATAAAATCAATCGCAGATGGAAATACAACAATTTCGTCAGTACCCTTATTTAATATTTTTTCCATACCGCTAATGATATTATGGGCAAACAAAAAACCAGCGTTACCATTGGTTAATTCATCGCGCGAAAAAGAAAGCTTCACCGGTATTTTCCTAATTCTGACAATTATTCCATTTTCTAATGGAAGGTTAAGTTGATTATCAATGGTTTTACTAAGTTCTAGCGCCAATCGGTTATTGAGCAGATACTCTAACTCACCAGCGATTATCGCCTGTTCGTGTGCAACACCAACGAACTGACAACGATTTCTTATTTTGGCAATACGTAGCTTATCAATCATCTAACAAACCAACTTAAATCGATCACAAAACGCGTCCATGCTATTCACCCGATTGAGTTTGAGCTTTTTTCGTAACAGTGCGGTACCATCATAATTAAGACGCTCAAAACTTTCTTTTGCACCAGCATAACGTAGATGATGGTGAAGCAATCTTTGTAGACGAGCACCATCAAAATGTAAATAAATCAACCGAATTTTGTTGTATATACTATCTCGATAATTAATGTCGTAACGGAAATTTTTTCTGAACTTGTGATAAATGATACTCTCAGGAACTACCACTATTTTATGACCAAATAACCAAAGTCTTATGCAAAATTCAATATCTTCATAGCCCCAGCGTATAATTCCGCGATCAAATCCGCTTAGCTTATTGAATATTGATTTCCGGACAAAAGTAGCCGCACCACCAATAAAAGGTACTTCACTGATATGTTTGACTTCAGACAACCAACTTAGTGCTAGTTCGTCATCTTTCCAGGTCGCACCATACCCTTTAGCTTGCAAATTTTTAGTACAGGAAATAACCGGACTTAATGCAGCAACATCTTGCTGAGCATTAAAGGTCTCAATTAGTGGTAGCAACCACCCATTGGGTGTATAGCAATGAGCATCGATAAAGCCGATGATATCTGCTTGCGCTATTTCTGCGCCTCGATTACGTGCACCTGTCGCCCCAAGGTTCTGTCCTCTTACTAACTCAATTTTTCCTATTCTTGCTAATTGGTTCAACTGCGCTACGCTCATATCATTAGAGCCATCGTCGACAACTATAAGCTGCTGTTTTATTCCACCAGAATGGCGCAAAAGACAATCAATCGTTGCGATAACATCAACCCCTTCATTAAAAGTTGGGATGATCAAACTGACCTCTGGACGGGACATTATCTACGAATCCGACTTTGGGCATCAGTGACCATTTCTTCTGCACCTGATACTGATATTGAGAGTATTTCAGCAATCTTTGCCGGTTGTGCATTAGCCATATCAATGGTTGACGCATAGCCACTTTCAGTCAACTTTCTTCCTCTGGCAGAACCGATATTATGGACTTCCTCAACTGGCATATTCATTCCTTTTTCAACGTCATATTCAGTATCATTTAAAATAATCACTTCTCCCCGTTTCATATGGGTCAGCGCATTGTCTTTAAATTCAGCAATAATAACTTCTGATACGCCTGTAGTCTCTGATAACACTTCTGTGTCAACAGCAGATAACTCTAATAGACTGTTAATATTGTTTTCATGAAGTAGCTCTTTATGTTCTGCAGTAATATCGTCAAGTGTGTCAATCGATGTGTTAAGACCTCTTACAGTATCAAAATGAT
>CBDUHU010000596.1:0-2968 GCA_965366725.1 uncultured Kangiellaceae bacterium | reverse complement strand
CAGGTAAAAGACTTTTACCTGACTCACTATACTCCGCAAAATAGTGCACTGATTGTTGTCGGCGACTTCAATAAATCCTCAACCCGGGAACAAATCCTTGAGTTATTTGGAAAGTGGCAAGGTAAGAAGCGTCATTCATCAGTACTCCCTATAGTAAAAAATAAAAATAGTTCTAATGTTCTTTTATTAAATAAAGAAGATGCGATTGAAACAACTTTTATTATTGGTGGAAAAGGTCTACCGGCTAATCATCCGGAATATGTTTCAGCACAAGTGATTAATACAATCCTTGGTGGCCGTTTTACCTCATGGCTAAATGATGAATTGCGTGTTAACTCAGGATTAACATACGGCGCCAGAAGCCGATTTAATGATAACTCAATGGCCGGTAGTTTTATCATATCAACCTTTACTAAAAAAGAGACAACCTTTGATGCGCTTGATTTAGCTTTAAAAACCTATCAACGTTTATGGGAAAAAGGGATTGATAAAGAAACCCTTGAGTCAGCAAAAGCTTATGTAAAAGGACAATTTCCGCCACGCTTTGAAACCAGTGGGCAGCTTGCCTCTTTACTCAGTCGAATGTGGGCATTAAATCTAAATGCTTCAATGATCAACGAGTTTGAAAAGAAAGTTGATTCGCTAGATGTTACTAAGGCAAATAAGCTCGCTAAATCACTTTTTCCAAGGGATAATTTGCAATATGTCCTGATTGGTAAATCTGCCGACTTAAAAGAAAAAGCGAAACGCTATGGAAAAATTAAAGAAGTTGATATTAACAAATACCACTTCTAAATCTAGCAATATTCCTGATATAAGATACAGCTGAAGTTCATGCAATATTCTTCAGCTGTATTAGCAAAAGCTCATAGCCATTTCTTAAATCGCTGATGAGCTTTTATATTAACTTCTAACTAGTCTACTAAGCTTCTCTTTCGGCAAGAAATAGCCAGGTTTCAAGAACACTATCCGGGTTCAATGAAACACTATCAATTCCCTGTTCCATTAACCACTTAGCCAAGTCGGGGTGATCAGACGGGCCTTGTCCGCATATCCCAATATACTTGTTGGCTTTACGACAAGCCTGAATAGCCATGCTAAGTAATTTTTTGATCGCTGGATTACGCTCATCAAATAAGTGAGAAATAATTCCTGAGTCTCTATCAAGTCCCAGTGTTAACTGAGTTAAATCATTGGATCCTATTGAAAAACCGTCAAAATACTCAAGAAACTCTTCAGCCAATAGTGCGTTTGATGGTAGTTCACACATCATAATCACTCTTAATCCATTCTCACCGCGTTTTAGCCCATACTTAGCCAAGAGCCCAATCACCTGTCGTGCTTCATCAAGTGTTCGTACAAATGGGATCATTATTTCAACATTATCCAGCCCCATTGTTTCCCTGACGGTCTTAAGCGCTCGACATTCTAATTCAAAGCACTTTTCAAATTCCTCTGAAATATAACGGGAAGCACCACGGAAACCTAGCATCGGATTCTCTTCTTCAGGCTCATAAAGATAACCACCAACCAGATTGGCATACTCGTTAGACTTAAAATCAGACATTCTAACGATCACTTTTTGTGGCGAAAATGCCGACGCCAGTGTCGAAATTCCCTCTACAAGCCGGTCGACATAAAAGCTGACCGGATCAGCATACCCTGCCATATGATCACGTATATTGTCTTTTAAATCTTCATCTTCAAGTTTGTCAAACTCCAATAAAGCCTTGGGATGTACTCCGATCATTCGATTGATAATAAATTCGAGTCGGGCCAGACCAATTCCATAGTGAGGTAATCTGGCAAAATCAAAAGCACGATCAGGGTTACCAACATTCATCATAATTTTAAACGGTAGCTCGGGCATGGAACCGACTTCACTTTCGCTCACCTTAAACTCTAGAAGCCCCTGATATATATTTCCTGTATCACCTTCAGCACAAGAAACAGTGATCTCTGAACCTGCAGAAATACGGCTGGTAGCATCACCGCAGCCAACTACTGCAGGAATGCCCAATTCCCGCGCGATAATTGCCGCATGGCAAGTTCTACCACCACGATTTGTGACAATTGCGGAAGCTCTCTTCATAATAGGTTCCCAATCCGGGTCAGTCATATCAGTCACCAGCACGTCCCCTTGCTTGACTTTAGCCATTTCTGATAAGTCAGAAATTACTTTTGCTGGTCCCTTACCTATTTTTTGGCCAATCGCTCTACCCGTTACAATGATCGGAGAAGTTTCCGCCAGTAAAAATCTCTCAATCACTCGTCCATCATCGCGGCTTTTAACAGTCTCAGGTCTTGCCTGGACAATATATAGCTTCCCATCTGAACCATCTTTAGCCCATTCAATATCCATAGGTCGCTGATAGTGCTTCTCAATAATCATTGCCTGGTTAGCAAGTTCCTGAACTTCGTCAGCATTTATACAATATTGCTGACGTTGTTGCATATCAACCTCTACCGTTTCAACAGATTTGCCATGGCCTGTATCATCGGTATAAATCATCTTAATTGCTTTACCGCCGAGAGTTTTGCGAACAATCGCAGGTTTACCGGCAGAAAGGGTTGGTTTATGTACGTAGAATTCGTCAGGATTAACTGCGCCTTGAACCACTGTTTCTCCCAGTCCATAAGCACCAGTGATAAAAACCACATCATCAAACCCGGATTCCGTATCAATAGTAAACATGACACCGCTGGAAGCAATATCACTTCTTACCATTTTTTGAACACCCGCGCTTAACGCAACATCAGCGTGCTCAAATCCCTGATGAACCCGGTAAGAAATTGCCCGGTCATTGAATAAAGATGCAAAAACTTCTTTTAAAGCCAGCAATACATTATCCCAACCTCTAACATTAAGAAATGTCTCCTGTTGACCGGCAAATGAAGCATCGGGTAGATCTTCTGCTGTTGCTGATGAACGTACTGCGACGGCAAACTCTTCATTCGCGTCATCTTT
>CBDUHU010000595.1:0-2970 GCA_965366725.1 uncultured Kangiellaceae bacterium | reverse complement strand
GAAAAATTTGCTTACTCAATCCTTGAGACACATCCAATCCCTTGAGCGGTAAATTCTTACTCTAATTCAAGGCATCGGGCACAAGAGACTACAATAAGAAACATCCTGTTGCAATATATAATAGATCAATTTCTGTCCACTCATTGGACCCAGATCACAATCATTGCATAAATATGGTCAAATTAATTGAGCAAAAATCAGTTAAAATATCGTCTTACTCAGCATATTAACCAACCATATATACGCTCAGACTAAAAATCATCAGTCAAGTTCAAATAACGATCATTATTACTACTATTAGCGCTTGATGATAGAAGTTAACAGGTATATCCTTTCGCGATAAAATTAAAATATGTCGTCCAGAGTTAATCGATTACAACTTTTAGCCCATAACAATTTAAGGTATATCACTAATGAAGAAACAAGCCTATTTCAGTAAACTGATTTTGGCGACTTGTGTAACTGCGGCACTTGCAGCATGTCAGCCGGAACCACCTAAGCAGGAAGTCAAGCCAGTCACTAAATCATTATCTGCCGCCGATGCCGCAGAATATGTCGCCCTTGCAGAGAAAACGCTCGAAGAAAATTATGAGTTTCAAGCAAAAACGGCCTGGGTTCAGGCAAATTTTGTTACTGAGGACACTAATGCTCTCATGGCAATGGCAAGCGAGGAAGCCACCAAAGTTGGTGTTTCACTTGCCCTTGGCGCAAAAAAATTCAATGATCTTGAAGTTGATTATGATACACGACGTAAACTTGAAGCGCTCAAAGCCGGGCTTACAATCCCTGCACCGGAAGATGACAAACTTACCGCTGAATTGGCAAAAATCACTTCAAACCTTGATGCTACCTACGCTAAAGGATGTACTCAGGACAATACCTGCTATAACCTTGGTGAACTGAGTGCTGTACTTGCAGACAACACAAAATCAGAACAGGAAAAACTCGAAGCATGGACTAATTGGCGCCAGGTATCACCACAAATGCGTGACGACTATCAGCGTATGGTTGAAATTGCGAATATGGGCTCGCTTGAACTTGGGTTTAAGGACACAGGTGCACTGTGGCGCTCTAAGTACGACATGCCAGCAGACGCATTTGCGGTTGAAATGGATCGAGCCTGGGGACAGGTAAAGCCACTATATAATTCTCTCCAATGTCACGTTAGAGCCAAGTTAAATGAGAAATACGGTGATGATATCGTGGCCACCACCGGGCCTATTCCTGCGCACCTTCTGGGCAATATGTGGGCACAAAGCTGGGGCAATATTTTTGACGATGTCGCACCACAAACTGAAGTAGAAACCACTAACCTGACAGAAAGACTCGAAGCCAAGCAGTACAGTGAAATAGAAATGGTACGCACCGCAGAGAACTTCTTTACCTCTTTAGGATTTGAACCACTACCTGATACTTTCTGGACCCGTTCGCTATTTATTGAGCCTCGTGATCGTTCTGTCCAGTGTCATGCCAGTGCGTGGGATCTCAGTAAGACAGATTACCGGATAAAAATGTGTATCAAAAAGGATGCAGAAGACTTTAAAACAATACACCATGAATTAGGTCATAACTTTTATCAACGCGCCTACAACCTGAAGCAACCCATGTTGTATAGAGAAAGTGCTAATGACGGCTTCCACGAAGCTATCGGAGACACTGTCGCACTATCAATCAATGATAGCTATCTTAAGCAGATTGGACTGATTGACGAAGTTTCAGACGAAGCCGGTGATCTGCCTTACCTGATGAAAATGGCACTGGACAAGGTAGCCTTCTTGCCATTTGGTTTACTAGTAGACAAATGGCGCTGGGGAGTTTTTAATGGCGAAATCGCAAGTGACCAATACACTAAAGGATGGTGGGATTTACGCGAGAAATATCAAGGCGTAAAAGCACCAATCGCAAGAACTGAAACAGATTTTGATCCCGGAGCAAAATATCATGTGCCAGGAAACACACCTTATTCCAGATATTTTCTGGCCCATATTCTACAGTTTCAGTTTCATAAAGAGCTTTGCAAGATAGCTGGCAGTACTGGACCACTGCACCGCTGTTCTATTTATGGTAATAAAGAAGCTGGTGCCAAACTTAATGCAATGCTGGAAATGGGTTCAAGCAAACCTTGGCAAGAAGCGTTAAGCGCCATGACTGGTTCTGGTGAAATGGACGCATCTGCAATCATCGATTACTTTGCGCCGTTACAGAAGTGGTTAGATGAACAGAACAAAGGCCGACAATGCGGCTGGAACTAATCAGATAAATAAAGCCAGTTACTAAAAAAGGATGCGCTAGCGCATCCTTTTTTATCGGCTAAACCAAAGCCCAGTTCCTCTAGAAACTAGTAACCATCCGAAAAGAGTACTAACTGAACTCCCTGTATTGACCATGGCGCTCGTCCACCGGTAGGAATAGGCATGGCTTCATACTTTAGCGTTCCATCTTCGTTTTTTTCGTTGTTAAGACAATGAACCATCAAATTAACAAAGCGGCTGGCAGCAACCTGAGTTTTCCAACTACGATAACCTATTGGCCATTTGAGGCTATATTTTCTGGGTCTTGTTCCACCAACTCCCGGAATAATACCAATCGATTCAAAGCGACCTTCGTGAGATTCATAGCCAGCTTCCACCATCAAAAAATCTAACCGGGAAATAATTGAAGTTGCTACTCGGCTATTCCAGCAAAGCATCGGAGTTCTATCATCCTGATTATTTAACCAATGGGTTGCAAAAGAAGCGAGTAAGCTCCAACCGCTATTCATCTTCGCTTTAGAGTCTGAGTCTGACGATATGGCAGCTTTCATAACACTATATACATTTTGCCAGGTTACACCGCTTTGTGGCACTCCTGCCTGTAAAAAGATTTCATCAGTTGTTTTGACCGCCATCTCTTTATCTTCATCACTCCACTCTACTCCGTCCTCTATTCCCTTTGCCAGAATTTCTGCTCGATACATTAATCCATCAGCAG
>CBDUHU010000594.1:0-2977 GCA_965366725.1 uncultured Kangiellaceae bacterium | reverse complement strand
CCGGATAATGCGCTATACCGATATATTAAATGCAATTGATGACGATTCAGAATTTAACCCTGACTCAAGACTTTATCTTTTAGACGAAGAAAAGCGTGATGCTGTTAAACAATTAAGTGGGCCTATTTATAAACTAAGTAAAATCAGAGTGATGGTGCTATTACGCCTGGACTATGAGCTAAGTGACAATATGGCTCGTTACAACCACCCTAGAATAACGGTGGAGCACGTCATGCCGCAGAATCCAGCCGATGGTAGTCAGTGGAAACAATGGTGCCCTGATGAAGAAGAGCATCAAGAGTTGGTTCACTGTCTGGGCAATTTAGCACTTCTGTCTCGAAACAAGAACAGTGCAGCCAGGAATTATGATTTTGAAAGAAAGAAAACCGCTTATTTTAGCCCTGTGGGTGGACACACTGCATTTGTCTTAACCAACCAGATTATTCAGGAGACAGAATGGACTCCTGAATTAATTCGTCGCCGACAAGAGAAATTATTAGAAAAATTAATTACTGCATGGGGTTTAAGAGAAAAGTAATGACAAATGAGCATGAGCAACCAGTAGCCCCCTCAGGTGAACTACTTTTATTTCAAAGCGCCGATGGTACAACGCGAGTGGAATGCCGCTTCGAGTCTGATACGCTCTGGTTAACTCAGGCTCTAATTGCTGAACTTTATCAAAAGAATGTGCGAACAATTAATGAGCACTTGCAAAATATCTACAAAGAGGACGAGCTTGAACAAAGTTTAACCATCCGGAATTTCCGGATAGTTCGAACTGAAGGAGAAAGACAGGTCAGTCGAACTCTTGAACACTACAATCTGGAAGCTATTTTAGCAGTAGGTTATCGGGTTCGCTCTGCTCAAGGTACTCAATTCAGAAAATGGGCAACAGCTACCTTGCAGGATTACCTGATCAAAGGTTTTGCCATGGACGATGAGCGCCTTAAAAATCCACCGGTAGGCGAATCTGCTGTCCCCGACTATTTTGATGAAATGCTGGAACGCATTCGCGACATACGCGCCAGTGAACGGCGTATGTATTTGAGGGTAAAAGATATATTCACTTTGGCGGCGGATTACAGCCAAACTAACAAAGATACCACCACATTCTTCCAAACCATGCAGAATAAATTACATTTTGCTTCCACTGGTTTAACTGCTGCCGAATTGATTGCCAAACGGGTAAACCTGAAGCAACCCAATATGGGACTCACCAGTTTTAAAGGGGATGAAGTGCGTAAAACTGATGTCACTATTGCCAAAAACTACCTGCAAGAAGCTGAGATCAAAGCTTTAAACCGCATTGTTACCATGTGGCTGGATTTTGCTGAAGATCAGGCATTGCAGCGAAAGCAGGTTTTTTTACAAGACTGGAAAGAAAAGCTGGATCAATTTTTGGCCTTTAATGATCGCGAAATATTACAGGGCGCAGGGCAAGTCAGCAAAGCACAGGCTGATAAAAAAGCCAAAGCCGCTTATGATGATTTTGCCGAGAAAAGGCGGCAGTTGAAAGAGGTTGAGGGCGAACAGCAAGCGGTTGAAGCCTTAGTAAAAAAATTGGAACAAGATACAAATAAGAAGTAAGAAATAAAAAGTAAAAAGGAAGTTATAATATGGCAAGTGCAAGCGAGTTCGCATTTCAAAATGAAATGATTCAGCAATTACTGGCTAATGGTTGGCTGCTGGGCAAACCCGATGGCTATAACCGTGAACTAGCTTTGTACGAACAAGATGTGTTGGAGTTTATAAAAGACACACAGAATGAACAATGGCAAAAATTTTGTTCTTTATATCCCAGCAATCCAGAGCAGAAGTTTTTAGAACGTGTTGCCTCTCAGCTAAACAAAGCTGACCCTAACGCAGCGAATAAAGAAATGCGTACCTTTGGAACCTTAGGGGTATTACGTCATGAACTACGTGACCGTGGCACTCGCTTTAGTTTATGCCAGTTTAAGCCTGAACATGACTTAAACCCTGACACTTTAGCGCGTTACAAAAAGAACCGTTTACGGGTAGTGCCAGAGTTAGTGTATTCACCTTGGGCGACAGAAGAGCACGAAGCTGAAACAGGTACGCGCGCTAAAAAATGGCGCATCGATTTAGTCTTATTTGTAAATGGTTTACCGATTGCCACATTAGAACTTAAATCCGAATTTAAACAAGCAGTTCAAAACGCCATCAAACAATACAAAACCACACGCTTTGCCATAGACCCGGCCACGAAAAAGCCTGAGCCATTATTAACCTTTAAACGCGGCGCATTAGTGCATTTTGCGGTTAGCCAATATGAAGTATATATGGCTACTCGATTAGAAGGCGATAGCACCTTTTTCTTACCGTTTAACAAAGGCACAAAAGAAGGCAGTGCTGGTAACGATGTACCAAAAAACATTGATCAATATGCTACAGACTATTTATGGAACGAGGTTCTACTACCCGACAACCTGTTAAACATTCTTGCTCGTTTTGTGCATTTAGAAATCGGAGAAAAGGAAGATTGGGAAGGGCGCAAATATAAGAAAGAAACGTTAATCTTTCCCCGTTACCACCAATGGGATGTTGTTAGAAAACTAATCAACGCTGCTCGCACTGAAGGCCCTGGTCATAATTATTTAATCCAACACAGTGCCGGTTCCGGTAAGTCCAATTCTATCGCCTGGTCGGCACATCAGTTATCTGCCATTCATACGGAACAGGGAAACAAGTTATTCGACTCGGTAATTGTAGTCACAGATAGAACAGTACTGGACGATCAACTACAAGAAACAATTTCTCAATACACTTCGGTAGAAGGCGTCGTAGGACGCATTAATCGTAGTGAAGGAGACGGTTCAAAGTCTGAAAAACTCGCCGCCGCACTGGAAGACTCACAGCCGATAATTATAGTGACCATTCAAACCTTCCCTTATGTACTAAAAGCAATCGAAAATAGCGTCAGCCTGAAAGAGCGAAACTATGTGGTGATTGCTGATGA
>CBDUHU010000593.1:0-2980 GCA_965366725.1 uncultured Kangiellaceae bacterium | reverse complement strand
CAATATCGAATATTTCCAGCGAAACAGCTGATTGTCATCAATAATTTTATCTAACTCTATCTTTGGGTTAACACCCAGCCCTTGTAGATCTTCCCAAAATAAGTAATTCAAGCTCTTTATTTGTAAATCATTATCTTCATATAAAGTCATCGAATGCTTGATCAGAGCGAAAGTCTTAAAGGATGAGTTTAATCCGAGTCTGGTACTGAACTTTGAACCATTGTAAATATCTGAATCATAATTTACTGCAGCGGCAGTTCTGTGTTCTTCGTTCTCATCAAGCAAAGTGCTATTGATTGGATTATTATTCAGGTTGTCACTGGTGTAGTCATTATCATCCGAAAAAAATAGACTTAGCTTTCGGTTGATTTTAGGTAAATGAATTTTTGCTTTGACTCTGGGGCGATATTTTATACTCTCACCTTCTCGCCAACCTAACCGATTAACTAACCTCAGGTAATTGTATGATGCTGACTCCAGCTCTTCGGGCTCACCAAAATAATGATCAATCCAGTTGGCAAACTGAAGCGCTGTATCAAGCACAATCTCCTTACCATTTTTTTGTTCAGGCTCGTCCTGCCCATTTATCCCATCAATTACAGAACGTGACTTCTCATCAACTAATATGGTATCAGTTTCAATGAGTGCAGTTTCACTTGGCAAGCCACTATTTTGTGCACAATCGACAATCGACGAAAACAAATATAGCGGGAAAGTAAAAACAATAGACTTGAAACTCTTAGTTAACCGCATTTAGTCTTTTTAACACCTCGAACTGATGTTTTTATTAATTGTAGTACAATCTAAACTGAGCTTATTAGTCTTTATTCTCATATCGAAGAAATTGCAGCGGAAGCAATAGCGCTAGCCAATAAGATACTGTAAGCTACACGCCCCGCAGAAACCGGGCCAACTCAGCGTACAAAACGATTGCTACTATTACCCTGAGTATCATTGACAACATAATTTTAGTAGCCCAAATGAGACTATTTCTATGAGCTTTACCACCCTTGGTCTATCAGAGCAGATCTTAAAGGCAGTTTCCGAACAAGGCTACACTACCCCTTCTCCTATTCAATTGAAAGCTATTCCAGCGGTACTGGACGGTCGCGATGTAATGGCGGCAGCGCAAACAGGTACAGGAAAGACTGCGGGTTTTACCTTACCTATTTTACAACTTTTAATGAAGGGGGAAAGAGCAAAAGCCAACCAGGTCAGAGCTCTTATACTGGCACCGACAAGGGAGTTAGCAGCCCAGGTTGGCGAGAGTGTAGCACTATACGGCAAAAACCTTCCACTACGTTCAGCAGTTGTCTTTGGCGGGGTAAAAATCAACCCTCAAATGATGAAATTGCGTCGTGGAGTCGATATTTTAGTTGCCACTCCGGGCCGCCTTATGGACTTGTATGGTCAAAATGCAATCAAATTTAACCAACTTGAGTTATTGGTATTAGATGAAGCCGACAGGATGTTGGACATGGGGTTTATTCACGATATCAAGCGAATCATTTCAATCCTGCCAAAGCAACGGCAAAACCTGATGTTCTCAGCCACTTTTTCAGAACAAATAAGGAGCCTTGCCAGAAAACTGGTCAATGATCCGATTGAAATATCGGTTAATCCTCAAAACTCAACCGCAAAAACCGTTGAACAATGGATTTGTCCAGTGGACAAAAAGCAGAAATCCGCCCTATTGTGCGAGCTAATTATTGATCGCCAATGGCAACAGGTTCTGGTGTTCACAAGAACCAAACATGGCGCCAACAGACTCACAACTTATCTGGAAAAAGGTGGACTTAAAGCTTCTGCAATTCACGGAAATAAAAGTCAAGGGGCTAGAACAAAAGCCCTGGCAAATTTTAAAAAAGGTGAAGTTCAAATTCTGGTAGCAACAGATATTGCTGCTAGAGGATTAGATATTGATCAACTACCGCAGGTAGTCAATTTTGACCTGCCAAATGTGGCCGAAGATTATGTCCACAGAATTGGTCGTACCGGCAGAGCAGGCTCTACCGGGGAGGCTATTTCATTAGTCAGCGCTGATGAATTTAAGCAACTCTCTGATATTGAAAGACTGATCAAGGAAATACTTCCCAGAAAAATGATCGACGGATTCGAACCAGTGCACTCAGTGCCAGAGTCCAGCTTAATAACAATCGCAAAAAAACCAAAGAAACCCAAAAAGCCTAAGCATGATCATAAGGACGGTCAGCGCTCTGGAGACAATGCCAGGGGTCATAAGCCAACAGGAAAAAATAGACGACATACTAACAGAAGGAAAAAAGCTCAGCCGCAACCGGCTAGAAATAAATGATAACCACTAACAATTAAGAGGCGTCCTCATTGTCTGCTAACTATACCCGATTGCATTTTGGCACCGGGATAATTTAACAATAACTAGCACACGGCTCATTCTTTCTATTTCAGTATATCAGAGCGGGATTGATAATTTATCACTCCAGCGGAGCCTGTAAAAGATTCTGTGTAACTGTCATTTTTAAATGTGACCCGCTAAGCGGGTTTCAAACTCAATCATAAATCGATTGAGAGCTAATTTCCAATTTCTAATCGGCATTGTCCATTTTTTACTGGCATCCAGGATAGCTAAGTAAATTACTTTTCGTGCAGAATCATCGGTCGGAAATAGTTTTCGTTTTTTTAACGCTTTTCGAATGACGCTATTGAGCGATTCGATAGCATTAGTTGTGTAGATTGCTTTTCTGATTTCTTCAGGGTAAATAAACAAGGTATTCAGGTTGTCCCAGTGGGCTCTCCAGGAGCGGCTTATCTGAGGATATTTTTCATCCCACCGAGTAGAGAATTCGTCTAATGCCTGAAGCGCTTCCTCTTCAGTAATAGATTGATAAATCAGCTTCAAATCTTTGGTCACTGCCTTGTAATCTTTCCAAACAACATATTTCAGAGAGTTGCGTACCATGTGGACGATACATAGTTGAATTTGGGTCTCGGGAAAGGCCGT
>CBDUHU010000592.1:0-2986 GCA_965366725.1 uncultured Kangiellaceae bacterium | reverse complement strand
GGAGTGACAGCTTTATAACCAGCATACTGAAACACTTTATTTATCTGTGACTTAAATTGGGAGCCAATTATACTTTCAATCACCATTGATTCTCCAACTTCAAGTTCCTTTCGGCAGTAGTGTATTGCCAGACGTCCAGAAACACCGGAACCGGTTGGTGAACGATCAACCTCGCCGTCGGCAAAAATGCAGAGGTTTTTACTATCAACACCAGGAGTATTGGAGTCACTTATAAAAATAACGCCGTAAAGCTCATTCATTTCAGGCTCAAATGGATGAACCAACTTTTCACTACTTTCAATAACAGCCATCTTTATTTCTTTTGCTAATCGAATAAACTCAGCTAAGCTTTCAACCTGCAAGCAGATGGATAACTGTTCGGTATTAACATAAGCATAAAATGCTCCACCAAATGCCAGATCATAGTTTATAGTCTGCTGCAAACTCTCAATATAAACTGTTTCATTAAGTGCGCTCACAAATGATGGTACGCATTCAAATGATGCGACTATTTTACCATCAATTTCTTCCCCTCTGGCTTCAATCAAACCACATGGTGCTTCAATTTTCATTGAGCCTACATTATCAAAACTATCAACCCATTTCATTTTCATTGCCAAAGTCATAATTGCAATCACTGCATGACCACACATATTGCTATAGCCTTCATTGTGCATAAAAATGACACTACAATCTGCATCCTGACTAAATGGCGGCAACAAGATGCATCCATACATATCAGCATGGCCTCTTGGTTCAAACATCAGTGAAGTTCGCAGATAGTCATGCTCTGTTTTTATTTTTCGGCGATATTCAAATAGCGACCCAGCAGTCAGTTGAGGATAACCATCGGTTATGATTCTCAGCGGTTCACCGCCAGTATGCATATCAATAGTTTTAATTACGATATCGCCAACAGTCTCCTGATAATCTTGATTTTTGATAAACCGATCGTAGAAACTCCCTTCCCTGTTCTCAGTTTGAGTCACTTTCCTCATTCTGTCTTTCCTCAATTAAAGTTGCGGCAATCAAATCCTCCAAAGCATGTCCCACAGATTTAAACATGGTAATTTCCGAATCATCTAACCTACCAGCTCGCTTAGCTCCACAAAGTTCTGATAATTCAGCCTGAATGTCAGTGGGGTTCAAAACTCCACTGGCTACTGGGATAACAATATCACCAGTTTCTTTCAGAGCACCTTTATAGTGATCTACAAAGACTCGACTTCTCAGAATCGAACGATCATCAGCTTCTCGCATATCGGGTCGATATGCACCAACCATATCCAGATGCTGTCCAGGGCTTAACAATTCTCCCTTAATTAAAGGCTCTGCACTCAAGGTGGCACAACTAATAATATCAGCCTCCGCCATCCCGTCCTCAATGCTGTCAACAACAATAATTTTATAATTCTCATTGGACATAGCAGATTTTACAGCATTGGCTTTATCCCGATTTCTTCCCCAGATAAGAACCCGGCTTAGTTTTCTAACGCTGGCATGAGCCCTTATCAACATTGGAGCAAGTGCTCCCGTACCAATCATAAATAAAACCTCACTATTACTTCTGGATAAATAGCTGGAAGCAAGCGCTGAAGTGGCGGCAGTGCGGAAAGTAGTTAGAGTTTTAGCATCCAATAAACACTTACAACTACCCGTATGGGCATCAAAGAGCAAATATAGTCCCTGGATTGAGGGTAGTTGGTAATTGTCGTTACAGGGTGAAACAGTCACCATTTTTACCCCCAGATCTTTCCCGGGTTGCCAGGCAGGCATTAACAGAAGAGTAGAGTCTCTGTCTTCTGGTGGATTAGGATAGTCATGGTGATGTCTCATTGGAACTTCGATAGTTGAACTGGCAAAGGCGTTTGATAACCTTTTGATTAGCTCTGGAAAATCAATATATTTCTCAATTGTCTCTGAATCAATAAACTTCATTAGTCAGTACTTATTATAAAAATCATCAATTATCAGATTAGCACAACAAAATATTGTACACAATATCAAGTAAGTTATTTCTATACCTGATAGCTTAATTGTAAAAAAACGTAACCAGGCGTATTAATGCTTTCAGCAATCTTATAGTCTAATTACAATCAAGTTTTCACATTTATTTCATAATTTAATAAGGAATTGAAAATGAAAGATCTATGGATTATTGTCAGTGTAGTCAGTCTCTTTTACATTAATGCGACACAAGCTGCTCAACCGACCACCAACCAACTCAACCAGCATATATTCTCAACAGTGATTAACCATCCAGACCGGCCTGCGGCTGATCGAGTGATGGACAGGACCCGTAAACCAGAGCTTATTTTACCCTTTACCCAGATAAAAGCGGGTCAACGTGTTCTCGAACTCGGTGCCGGAGGGGGTTATACAACAGAATTATTATCCCGCCTGGTAGGAGAAAATGGAAAAGTTTATGCGCAGGGACTGGTAGCTAAAAGAGGCAACTCTATAGGTCTAACCAATGTAACATCACTTAGAAAACACCTTCTTTACCAACTATCAGATGTACTTGCAGAAAATAAAGTCGGCGCTGGAAGTCTGGACGCAGTGGTACTCTTCTTTACTTTACATGATTTCTACCTGAGTCCACGCATTGATCAGCAAGGAGTACTTTCAACGTTGCACCGATTATTAAAACCAGGTGGAAGTGTCATTATTCTGGACAATGCTGCTGAACCGGATGCTGGTACAAGTGTTAACCAGAAACTTCACCGTATTGGAGAAAATTTTATCATCGATGAGTTAGCTAAAGCCGGCTTTAAAGTTGAATCCAAAAGTAACGCCCTACGTAACCCAAAAGATGATCATACTCAGCGATGGAGAACTTTTCACGGACTACATGATAGGTTCGCAATTCGTTTTGTAAAAGAACTTTAAGAGTTCAAATTCTGCGCTAATAAACAGAGCCGGTAAGCGCGATTACCGGCGTCTCGGAACTACGAGCAAACGTATTTTCATCATTTAGTCCAACGGC
>CBDUHU010000591.1:0-2987 GCA_965366725.1 uncultured Kangiellaceae bacterium | reverse complement strand
TTTTTTGATGATTAAACCAGACAAAAAGGGTCCCTCCGGTAGATGTGATAATCAGGGGTAATAATAATGCATACCGACCATTTCCAGCTTGAATACTCTCCAACCACTGATAAAAACTAATCCCAACTAGCGGAGCAAAAAGGCCTCGAATACCGGTTAAAGTAACATGTACTGCCATATATTCCATTGGACTGGCAGTACCAACAAAATCATTATGTCCAAGATTCCACCCTATCACCCCACCAGAAATAGCGACTCCATAACAACAGGCACCAACAAAAAATAAAAACTCCAGCCCACTTAGTTGGGCAATCAGAAACATAGCGATCGCAATAACAAACCCCCAGCTATGAATCGAACGAAAATGGAAAATATGATTTCCGTCAAGTAACCTTGCCCACCAGCCAACGGCAAAAGGAATTAGTGCCAATGGAATCGCAGTGGTTATTAAGATCTGGCTCGACTTAGCAAGCCCGGTGTATTCATTTAGATATACAATCAGGGGTGCCATAAACATCAGGTTACCGCTGCCAAGTACAAACATCGATAACATATAACGACCAAACGGTTTATTGTCCTTTAACAACACAAACATCTGAGCAAACGATATATTATGGCCTGTCGCTTGCTCTCTTGACAGCGCCTTTTGCTGGTGACGAACTGATAAATACCGATAACGAAAAGCACCTATGAGTGAAATCACAGAAAAGCAGATATACAACCACTGAAAAGCCTCAAATCGCCAATCCAGAACCCATCCGGTAGTAATGGCCGCTACCGACATTAATAACGCAGCCAGGGTTGCCAGTTTAGCGGTTACCTTGACTCTGATATGCCGGGGATAATTTGCCAGCCATATTGTCGAGCGAATCGTCATAATGCCTGACCAACACACTCTTGCAATAATTAATAAAGTTAACAGATAGACTAAACCAATCTGAGTAAATGGCACAAAGCTAATTGCAAACGCACAACTACAGCAAACCAAAGCCAGATTTGATACCAGTCTGGCTTTATCACGTCCATGGCTTAACTTAACCCAGATAAAACTAATTAAGTTTGAGTAAAAAGGCGCACCAGTTGCAATGGCAACAGATAAGTTAAGCAACCACTCAGCAACCTGTCCCTCAAAACCATTCTTAATCAATATTCCAATAACACCACCTTCCAGTAATGCAAGTGCAAACGCAAGACTGGCCCAGGTTGACATTTCATCGCGAATTCGACCAGCTACATGGGAAACTGTCATGGAAAAAACCTATAAAAATCAGTGTGCGTTACTATTATGGAATCAGTTTGTTAAATCAAATAGCTATAAACTATTAACAAAGTCAATCATCTTTTCGCTTGCTTGCAACATATTTGATTGCAGGGTTAAGCCAGACTTAACCCTTGGTTTAAAACTATGATCACCATCCAACAGAAAGTTGACAGAAACTTGATTTGATAACGAGTAACCAGCGATCTCATCCCGTGTTCCCATGTTATCCCGCTCACCTTGCAGTATCAGCGTAGGTTTTGATATTGTGGCTAAATGCTCACCTTTATAACCTTCTAGTTTTTTAACCGGGTGAAAGGGGTAACCCAGACACACCACAGCAACAACGTTAGCTACTAGTTCATCGTCAGCCGCCAGTAGACTTGCCATTCTACCTCCCATCGATTTTCCGCCAATAATCACCTTTTTATCTTGAGGTAGTTGGGCTAATTGTTGTTTGAAAGCCTGTAACAACTTAGGTTGACGATCGGGTGGTCGGCGCTTACCATCTTCGGCACTTTTTAACATATAGGGAAAATTAAACCGGACAACTTTCAGTCCCTTATCACTCAACAACTGGTCAAAGTCGAGCATCCATTGAGAGTTCATATCGGCGCCTGCACCGTGGGCAAACAGGAAAATAAATTGAGATAAATCTTTGTTCATTAATTAGACATCGATATCATGGTTGGCAGGAAAAGCGGCATATTAGCCTATTTTTAACTATCCAGAAACTAAAAATGCCAGCAAGCATCACTTACTGGCATCCATCATCATAAGATGACTTCTCAGGGATTGCTTTCTAACTTCTCACTTATGGCTTCCATTCAGCATTCAAATTAACGCCGCTGTATGCTCGATAAGCTCGAATACTAATATACCAAGTTCCTGCCGCCGGGTTATTGAAGCTACAAGTTTCGGTATTACCACCTTTATAAGGACGACAGTCGTAAGAACTGGTTGTTGGTTGGGCTGCCTGACGCACATAAAGATCGGCATCACCTGAACCACCAGCAATATCAACTTTCAAACTTGCCATACCGGCAGGAATATCAACTGTGTAATGTTTCCATGAGCTTCTTGAACCAGACAAGTTACTTTCAGAGAAAGTTCCACCCTGTCCGCCACCCGAACCACCTTCAGTGTAAGAACCAACAACACTCACACCAGAGTATGTTGAATAGGCACGAATCATTACATGGTAAGTACCAGCTTGAACATTACTGATAGTACAAGTTTCTGCATTACCACTTCGATATGGGCGACAATCATAAGTAGATTGAGTTGGTTGTGAACCGAATCGAACGTAAAGATCTGCATCACCAGTTCCACCGCTCATAACAAAACTCAAGTCAGTAGCGCCGGCCGGTACTTCCATTGTGTAAAAGTCCTGATCACCGGTTGTGCCAGATAAATTAGTTTTAGCAACGCCATTATCTAGTACCGAATCACCGCCACCACCAGCAGATGTAACAGTGATTGATTTTGAAGTTGCGTTAGTAGCTCCTCCATTATCGGTTACTGTCAATTGAACTGTATAAGTACCTGCCGCTGCGTATGTGTGTGAAGGCGCAGATGCTGTACTTGAATTTCCATCACCAAAATTCCAAGCATAAGATGCAATACTACCATCACTATCAGAACTACCTGAACCGTCAAAAGAACAAGCTAAGTTGGTACAGGAATCAGTAAACGAAGCTGTTGGTGACTGGTTTCCACATCCACCACC
>CBDUHU010000590.1:0-2998 GCA_965366725.1 uncultured Kangiellaceae bacterium | reverse complement strand
CAGTGGTATTGTAGCTGCTGTAGGTAGCACCAAACCATTTTATACCTACAAGTTAAATACTGAAGTCCACTACTCAAAATCAATGGACATCTACCGAAAACTTAACTTTTTGACTTTAACCAACGATTTCACTGACTGCTCTGAAATCTGTACGTTGTTTTTATCACCAGACTTTCGTGGTGGTGGGAATGGTCTGTTGCTTTCAAAATCCCGCTTTTTATTTATGGCTGAATATCCTCAAAGGTTTGGTGATAGAGTTGTCGCTGAAATGCGTGGTGTTTCGGACGAAAATGGGCATTCCCCATTTTGGGAAAGTGTTGGCCGACACTTTTTTGGAGTCGACTTTGATACTGCAGATAGAGAAAATGGTGAAGGAAATAACCAGTTTATTGCAGAACTGATGCCGCATCACCCTGTTTATGTACCAATGCTATCTAAATCAGCGCAGGCAGTTATCGGCGAAGTTCACCCGCATACTAAACCCGCAGTGCAAATGTTAAAAGCAGAAGGCTTTAGATATACAGGTTATGTTGATATCTTCGATGGAGGGCCGACAATAGAAGCCCCTGTAGAGGAAGTAAGAAGTGTAAAAGAGAGCTTTGTTCTGGAAGTTCAGGTGGACGAACTATCAGAAAAAGTGGTAACTAATGCTATGATTAGTAATACAAAGCTTAAATCTTTTCGAGCCTGTCTGGCTAGGCTACCAGCGCCAGAAGGTAATAAAATAACTGTATCTCAAGAAATAGCCAGATCTCTTTTAGTCGAGAATGGTGATTCTATTAGAGTCAGATTTTACTAGCTTTTTAGCAGTATCATATTTATTCATTTTCTAAAGTGAACGGTCTTCCACTTAACCAAAGCGACCACATTTATAATATATAACTTATTTTAGAAGAGTATTATCATGCAAGCTTTTGAAGTTAACTTTGATGGTCTAGTCGGCCCCACCCACAATTACGCAGGCTTATCAGTCGGCAATGTCGCCTCACTAAAAAATGCCGATCAAGCCTCAAACCCTAAACAAGGAGCACTCCAGGGTTTGGCAAAAATGAAAGCCTTATCGGAATTAGGACTCAAACAAGGGGTTCTTCCACCGTTAGAACGCCCTGATGTTCATGTTCTTCGCCAACTTGGATTTAGTGGGAGTGATTCAGATGTAATCTCTCAGGCAGCAAAGCATTCCCCAGCAATTCTTGCGGCAACTTGTTCAGCATCAAGCATGTGGACAGCCAATGCTTGCACCGTTTCACCAAGTGCCGATACCGCTGATGGAAAAGTCCATTTTACTGCAGCCAACCTCGCTAACAAATTTCATCGTTCAATTGAAGCACCCACAACGTCACGAGTATTAGCATCAATTTTCAACGATGAGAGGCACTTTGCTCATCATCAACCATTACCTCATGGTGATCATTTCGGTGATGAGGGAGCAGCTAACCATACACGCTTTTGTGAAGATTACGCTGATAGTGGTGTTGAGTTCTTCGTCTATGGAAAGTATGCCTTTGACAGTAGCAAGCCATGCCCGCAAAAATATCCAGCTCGCCAGACATGTGAAGCATCCCAATCAATAGCACGCTTACACATGCTCAATCCGGAAAAAACGGTATTTGCCCAGCAAAATCCTGATGTTATCGATGCGGGTGTATTCCATAACGATGTTATCTCTGTAGGCAATCAAAATTGTCTGTTTTATCATCAAAACGCATTTTTGAATACATCTCAGGTATTGCAACAACTTCAAGCCGCTTATGGTGAAAAAGAAATGCAATTTGTAATGGTTCCAGAGTCAGAGGTTAGTGTTCAGGACGCAGTAAACTCTTACCTTTTCAATAGTCAATTAGTGACTATTTCTGAAGGACACATGGCATTGATTGCTCCAGGAGAATGTGAAGAGAATCCACGAGTTAAGGCTTACCTTGACAGTCTGATTAGTTCAAACACTCCCATCAAAGAGATCAAAATATATGATGTAAAACAAAGCATGCAAAATGGTGGCGGCCCTGCCTGTTTACGTCAACGAGTTGTGCTCAATGAAAATGAAATAGCAGCAGCTAATCAATCCGTGTTTATGACTGATCAACTATACGCTACTCTCACCAGCTGGGTTGAAAAGCACTATCGAGACTCATTAATTGAGAAAGACCTGGCTGATCCACAGTTACTCGTTGAATCTAGAACAGCTCTTGATGAACTAACCCAAATATTGGCATTAGGTTCAGTTTATCCATTTCAGCTCTAACATTTACTGTCAATATATTATTATTATCAAGGAGTAAGCTGACAAACTTGCTCCTTAATTCCCATGCTTTTGTTTCAAATCTGAACCTGTTAATCTAACCAACTACATTTTAAGAATAAAAAAGAGAGATTAATGAACTTAACTGCAAAAGTACTAGTTGGCATGGTTGCCGGATTAGCCATTGGACTGGGCATCAATCTGACAGATTTATATATTCTCGATGGTACATTGATGGCAAAAGGCTCATTTGTCGACGAATATCTGGTTAATGGTTTATTTCATGTAGTCGGCAAAATGTTTGTTAACTCCTTGAAAATGTTGGTAGTCCCGCTAGTGCTATTTTCACTAATATGTGGTGTCTGCGGCATTGGTGATATCAAGTTGTTAGGTCGAATTGGAACCAAATCATTTGCTCTTTATATGCTAACCACAGCTATCGCAATTGCCACTGCAATCATTGTGTCAGCAGGTTTCGGAATAGGCAAAGGAATGAATATCCCCTCCAACGCTGAATTTACCGCCAAAGACGCACCTCCACTTTCTCAGGTACTCATTGACATTATACCAACCAACCCGGTTCAAGCGATGGCAAACGGAGAAATGCTATCTATTATTTTCTTCTCAATTTTAGTCGGCGTTAGTATTTTACTAGTAGGTAAAAAAGCAAAAACACTAGTTTCAAGCGCAGAGTTGATAAATGAAGTGATGATGAAAATGGTTGGGATAGTGATGTCATTTGCGCCTTATGCTGTCTTT
>CBDUHU010000589.1:0-3002 GCA_965366725.1 uncultured Kangiellaceae bacterium | reverse complement strand
CTTCGGTTAGCAAAATTCGGACAATCGTTGTTAAAATTCTGACATTTTCAGGGAAATATTGAGTAAAAACCGGCAAAATGGATAAAAAACAACCAGATTGACGGTTTTAATCGTTAAAATTAGAAAAAAATTGGGAATGGTATTTTTCTTTGAGAAATTTCAATATATAGAAATACCCGATCCAGAGATTCAGCTAACGGCTTGCAATAACCGCTAATAAATTGACCAAAATAAAATCACTGTAGCCGGGCTCAAAATTCGAACGGCATTGTTAAGCTATTAATGTTGACTATCAAACTCGTCCGACAAAATCCCCTTTTGATAGATGCACCTTTACCAATTGAAATTTCACAGAAGCACGGATAATTTGAAAGACGACTTAATGTGAAAAGGAAGAATAACTCTGACTTTGAATGATTATCCAAAATATTCGAGAATATCTTTCATGATAATCACTAATATGCCCTGAAAAAGGACTACCAGAGATAGGTTACCGATGGCTTCAAGTACGTCTGAATAAATTCTTTGCATAATAAAATGATCTATTACTGATAATGCAAGTAGGAGTAACAACAGGTTAATGGCGACCCGTATTGAAATTACCCCCCACTGATACATACTATAACTCCAATACTAACGAATCCCTCATCAAGTGAGGTAAAACTCCTCAGAACTAGAATTTACCTAAGAATCAGGATGAGCAGTTATTAAAATCCGGACATTCGATAGCAAAATTGTGACAATTCAGGTGTTTTTTATTGATCGTAAGGGTGTGGAACGATTGGTGACAAAAATAGACACTATTTAAAGGTTAAAGATCTTTCCACGAACCATTTCCCGGTATTCACCCGGTGTAATTTTATTCTTCAGTTTAAATTGACGACAAAAATAAGCACTATCTTTAAATCCCAGTTGATCAGCGATATCCTGCTGGCTTAAGTTAGTTTCCTTGAGTAACTCTCTGCCCATCTGCATTTTTAAGTCCATTCCATAAGCTAGTGCAGGCATACCAACTGCAGCTTTAAATCGCCTTGAAAAGTTTCTTACACTCATATTGGCAAGTTCAGCCAAGGCTTTTAAGTTGAAGTTTTTTGAATAATGAGATTTCATCCACATTTGAACTTCAATAATACCTTCATCCGGGTGCCTTGCTGCGCCAGAACTATACCAGGGCTTGTCATAAGTTCGATTGATTTCATGGCTAAAATGTTGTTCGATCACATGGCTGACTTCTTTGCCAAAAAATGATTCAATAAAGTATAAAGTCAAATCAACTAATGCATTAATACTGCCAGAACAAAATATATTACCTGCCTGAGTGATAAAATGGTGCCTTTGCAAGCTTACTTGCGGATACTTTTTCTCAAACTGATCAAAATAATACCAATGAGTCGTTGCTACTTTATGATTGAGTATTCCAGCATGTGCTAATAGACATACACCTGTACCGGTCGCACATATCTGCACCCCTTGATGGTACTTTTCAATCAACCAATCAATCAATTGCGGTGAGTTTTCAACCAGAACATCCGGGTTACCCCAGATTGGTGGTAGAAAGATTTGATCTGCATCGGGAGCATTATTAATATTAAAAGAAGGTGTGACATCAATTCCCTTGGCAAACTGGATTATCCCTTCGTTTAGCGGAACCCCCGAAACAACATGACAGCGCCACTTTTTATCCGGTAATCGTTTTATTCTAGCGATTGATGTTGCCGCAGAAATCATTTCCATTGGCAATGTCAGGCTGGTTAGCAGTGCTCTCGGATAACAAATAAAAAGCGAAGAAGACATTTTCTCAACCGCTTGGCCATTTAGTACAATCAGATGGCCATATTATCCTACTCATAATCACCTTAAGTCAAATAAACTAGCCACCATTATGGAACCAGGGATTCGGTATCGCAGTCAGTAAACAGTCAATATAGAGCATCCTATGAAAAAATTACCTGTAATTGTCGGATTTGGTGGGATCAATGCCGCCGGCCGAACCTCCTTTCATCATAGTTATCGCCGCATGGTTCATGAAGCGCTAAGTGAAGAGCAAGTTGCACCTATGTTTAAAGGTCTTGCCAGTTTGATGGGACAGGAAGATCACACCGATCGACAGAATATGCTGGATCACACCCTGATCAGAAAAATAGAAGCACAAACTTTCGATTTGGAAAAAGTGAAGATTCACCGTAAAACAAGCCTTCAGTCAAGCGAACTAGGTATTAAATTCCAGGCAAGCAAGCGCCAACTACCGGTGCAGCTTCCCGAGAACTGGAAGCTCGAAGAGACAGGCAATGGCAAAGTGAATGTCACTGTCAACGGTAGTATGGAAGTAATGACACATGATGCCTACAAAGCGGAAGTAACCAGCGGCGGACAACTGCCAACAGGGTTCGATCCAGCAGTTTTATATACTTCGCGAAACCAGCCGAAAGGATTACAGTTAACCGTTTTCGGCGCATCTGATGCGATCCATTCAATTGGAATTGAATGGGAGACTATTCTAGAACATATCAATCCGGATCAGGTTTCAGTCTACGCTGGCTCAGCGATTGGTCAACAGGATGATTTTGGCGGTCGCGGATTAAGCCAGGCAATGTTAAAAGGCGGACGAGTCACTTCCAAACAAATGCCACTAATGTTGGCACAAATGCCCGCTGATTTTATTAATAGCTATATGATCAATAGCGTTGGTGCCACTGGTACTAACATGGGTGCCTGTGCAACATTTTTATATAACCTTCGTCAGGGTATCGGCGATATCCAGTCGGGACACTCTCGAATAGTGATTGTTGGTGGTGCTGAAGCACCGGTGGAACCAGAAGTCATAGAAGGTTTTAAAGCAATGGGAGCGCTTGCTGAAGATACTCAGTTAGCAGCGCTGGATAACTCAGAAAGTGCCAATAATCGTCGTGCTTGCCGTCCATTTGCTGAAAATGCCGGTTTCACTCTGGCTGAAGCATCACAGTTTTTTGTTTTAATGGATGATGAATTAGCGCTTGAATTAG
>CBDUHU010000588.1:0-3005 GCA_965366725.1 uncultured Kangiellaceae bacterium | reverse complement strand
GATGAAAAAACTAATAAAATTAAAATACTCCTGGAAGCCAATGAGTTAGAAGTAAAAACTTTGCAAACTCCGGTGGAAAATGAGCCTGCGTTAGTACTACATCAGGGAGAGCTGCAACCAATAGAACGTTATGTTGAGTTTCTTGAAAAGCAGGTGGAAGAATATAAAGATTGTATTGTCACTCTGGAAAGCGAAGTTTCTGAATTATTTACTGAAAATAACTCATTAAAAAAACAACAGGTAACTCTCAAGTCTCAACCTTACAACACCAAAAAATATATTGAAGAAATACAAAATTGTGAACAAACAATAACTTCTTTAAAATTGAAAAATGTTCAACTGGAACACCTACTTGCTCAAGCCAGGCTAGGCCATGCAGACAAAAATAGCTAATTAATCTGATTCTTTTGTTGTCACCTTCAAAAAAAATGACGTCAGAAACAACAATTTAAGTACTGTTTTTAAATCAAAAATCTCAACGTGAGAACTTTTTATGAAGTATTCAGACAAGTTAGGCTGAATTGCTTTTAAAATTATTTATTTCTGTTACATTTATTGAGCAATATTTAAGCGCATCGCTATTTGAGCTATTAAGGTTCTCGCGTTAGAGTTTATTCTGACAAATAGCAAGTGGTTGATCAGACAGTTATTGGTGAAGTATTAAGGGAGTGTCAATGAACGCTAATTGGCTTAAAGTACTTGAAGATTATTTCGGTGATTACACCTCAGAAGAGAACGCTGCACTTTGGCACGATACAGTCAGTAATCTGGGGCCGGGAAAAGAGGTTAGTGGTACTGTTATAGTGCATGCTCCATTCGGTGCCTGGATTGATATTGGCTTCGGTTTTCCTGCACTGATTGAAGCGATCCATATCATGGGATTGACACCTGACAGATATGTTAAAGACGATTACTGTCCTGTTGGTACTAAAGTGGATGCGGTGATAAGAGGTGTTTCTCAGCAAGGTCGCCAGATCAGACTTGAGCAGACGCAGTAAAATGAGTGATAAATCTTTAATATAATAATCGACCTGATTTTTTATTCTTACTGGCATTGATAAATTAATGCCTGAATAAAAGTCGATGTTGCTGGTTAGTCGCAGTGATCGTTAAGCGATATTAAGCGCTGAAGTAGCCAGGTTTTGAGGCATATAGTGCTGAACTCCGCTATTTTCACGAAGAACATCTTTGGCTGACTCAATACAGCGACCACAACAATCACCAACACCAAGATGCTGACTTATTTGTTCAATGGTTTTATAGCCATTTTGCTGTGCTTCAATAATTTCACGATCACTGATAGCATTGCAGATGCATATATACATAGTAACCCTCCTTAACTTATTGATAATGATTATAGGAATCATTCGCATTAAAGTCAAAAGAATATCATGATTAAACCTGATATAAGTCAATTTTTTAAGCTAAAATAGAGCAGTTATGCTCAATTGGAATCATTTAGAAGGTAAATTAATGAAAGGCGACAAACAAATAAACCAAAGCTTAAATCAGGTGCTTAAGCAATTATTAACAGGAATTAATCAGTATTTCCTGCATTCTCGTATATTTGAAAACTGGGGCCTGTCAGAATTAAAGAGTAAGGACTATGATTACTCAATCTATCTGATGAAAGCGTCCGATAAATTGATAAAAAGGATTTTATTCTTACAGGGACTGCCTAACTTACAAGACTTAGGCAAACTTTATATAGGCCAGGAAGTAGTTGAAATACTTGCAGGAAACCTTAAGTTTGAACAGTCACTTCGCCAATCTATTATCGATGCAATAGAAGCTTGTGAAAAATCGAGTGATTTTATCAGTCGTGATCATCTGGAATCAATACTTCATGAATGTGAAGAGCAAATTGACTGGTTAGAAGCACAAGATTATCTGGTTAAAAATACGGGATTGAAGAACTATCTGCAATCCGCTCTCTAAGAGCAAGTTTAAAAACTAAATACTATAAAACATATTAGCAAAAAGGGTTTATATGCAAGGCAATCAAGAAGTTATCAAGCAATTACAAGGGTTATTAGAGTCAGAACTCAGTGCTTTTGATCAATATTTTATTCATGCAAGAATGTACGCTGATTGGGGACTTGATCAATTAGCAGAAAGAATCAATCACGAAGCTGATGAGGAAAAAGAGCATGCGCAGGCACTTATTGACAGAATATTATTCTTAGAGGCGATACCTGATTTAAGTCGGCGCAAAGGGCTAAAAGTCGGCCGAGATGTTAAGGAAATGTTAACTAATGATTTGGATTATGAGTATCAGGTTGCTGAAGCACTTAGAGTGGCAATTGCTGTATGTGAACAACAAAGAGATTATCAAAGTAGAGAGATACTCTTAAAGCTATTAGCAGATACTGAAGAAGATCATATGTACTGGTTAGAGCAACAATTGGGTCTTATTGATAAAATGGGGTTGGAAAACTATATCCAGAGTAAGCGGTAACAAGCATCAATGAGCGCGCGGGAGGAGACTATAAATAAATCTGTGTAATTGTCTATCATTAGAACCAGAAATGGTTTAAGGATAGATGTTATGAACAAAAAAGAACTAGAAGCCTTTGCGCGGGAAGCTGCCAAAGGCATGAAAACCGAACAAGATCTCAATGATTTCAGGAAGATCTCAATGCTGAACTTGATCATCACCTTGGTTATCAGAAAAATGAGCAGTCTTGTTCGGCTAACTATCGCAATGGTTCAATGAGTAAAACGCTGAGAACCGAAGATGGACAGTTTGAAGTTGATACACCACGTGATAGAAACGGTGATTTTGAACCTCATCTAGTTAAGAAGAACCAGACTCGATTTACCTCGATGGATGATAAAATTCTTTACCTCTATGCCAAGGGAATGACCACTCGCGAAATCGTCGCAACTTTCAAAGAAATGTACGACGCTGAAATATCACCAGCACTCATTTCCAAGGTCACTAATGCCGTTATTGAAGAAGTTGTTGAGTGGCAATCGCGGCCATTAGAGCCTGTTTATCCCAT
>CBDUHU010000587.1:0-3007 GCA_965366725.1 uncultured Kangiellaceae bacterium | reverse complement strand
GCGAATATTAAGGAGATAAGAAGTACACTAAAAGAAGTTGGTTTTGAAAAAGCCATGGTACAAAATTTTGGAACTTCAAAAGATGTGATGATTCGTCTAGCACCGATTGAAGGAAAAAAAGCGGTTGAAATTGGTAACGATGTTGTTACGGCCTTACGTAATGCTACTGATGAAACCGTAGAAATGCAGAAAATCGACTTTGTTAGTGCGAGTGTCGGAGAAGAGTTAGCTGAGCAAGGTGGGTTGGCTATTCTGGTAGCACTTATTTGTATCCTTATTTACGTATCTTTACGCTTCGAATGGAAGTTTGCTTTGGGCTCTGTTGCAGCGTTGGCGCATGATGTGCTTATTACTGTCGGATTCTTCTCGATAAGTTGGATGGAGTTTGACCTAACCGTACTAGCTGCGATATTAGCAGTAATTGGTTACTCGCTTAATGATACGATTGTTGTATTTGACAGAATCAGGGAAAATTTCCTCAAGTTGCGTAAGCAAGAGTCTTCAGCTGTTGTAAATACTTCGCTTAATCAGACTCTTTCAAGAACCATTATGACTTCCATTACAACGCTTATTGTTCTTTTGGCACTATTCTTTTTGGGTGGTGAAACCATTCATGGTTTTGCTACAGCGTTAATTGCGGGTGTTTTAATTGGTACTTACTCTTCAATTTATGTGGCCAGTAATGTGGCACTAGCGTTGGGAATTACCAAAGAAGACTTAATGGCTCCGGAAGTTGATAAGGAAGGCGCGGATCAGGAAGCTTTAATCTAAATACAACTTATTTGTTAGTTTTATAGGACTCCCGCTGATAATGCGGGAGTTTTTTTGTTTCAGCTCTTTATACTTTTTTCAGCTATAATGAGCATTATCCATGCTTCCGAGCTACAGGAACCCTTAATGTCCCATTCAGAAGACCCGACAATATCAAATGATATTACATTTAACGATCTTGGATTACCCGAAAATATTACCCGAGTTTTAACCGATATAGGCTACGAGCGCCCGTCTCCAATTCAGGCTGAAAGTATTCCTGTACTGCAAAGTGGCTGTGATCTTATTGGCCAGGCGCAAACAGGAACTGGTAAGACTGCGGCGTTTGCCTTACCTTTATTAGCTAAAATAGATCTTAGTAACAGAAAACCACAGGCACTGGTTTTAGCCCCTACCAGAGAGCTGGCAATTCAAGTTGCGGAAGCATTTAATACCTACTCCAAATACCTACCTGGTTTTCAGGTATTACCCGTATACGGTGGTCAATCCATGTCACAGCAGTTGCGTCAACTTTCTAGAGGAGCACATGTGATTGTTGGAACGCCTGGCAGGGTAATGGATCATATGCGAAGAGGAAAGCTAAAGTGGGATGAAATGCATACTCTCGTGCTTGATGAAGCTGATGAAATGTTGCGTATGGGATTTTTGGAAGATGTTGAATGGATTTTGGAGCAAACTCCGGAAGATAGGCAGATTGCCTTGTTTTCAGCAACCATGCCAAAAGAAATCAGAAGAGTTTCACAACGATTTCTTAATAAACCACAAGAAATAAAAATCAAAACTAAGACGGCGACTGCGACTACAATCACTCAGAAATACCTGTCAGTTTCTCATCATCATAAACTCGATGCATTAACCCGTATTTTGGAGGTTGAAGATACTGACGCGGTTATTATTTTTGCACGAACCAAAACTGCAACCGTAGAATTAGCTGATAAACTTAGTGCGCGTGGATATCAGAGTGCAGCGATTAATGGTGATATGCAACAATCAGCACGAGAGCAAACGATTGAACGCTTGAAAAAAGGAAAGTTAGATATTCTGATCGCAACTGATGTTGCCGCTCGAGGTTTAGACGTTCAGCGAATTTCTCATGTTATTAATTATGATATTACTCAAGATGTTGAATCTTATATTCATCGTATTGGCCGAACTGGTCGAGCTGGGAGAGAAGGGGTAGCGATACTGTTCGTCACTCCACGTGAAAAGAGAATGCTCTACCTGATCGAAAAAGTGACCGCTAAAAAAATTGAAAGAATCGGGTTGCCATCGATTGACTTGATTAATGATCAACGAATAGAAAACTTTAAACTTAAGATAACTGAAAAAATAGATTCTGGTGATTTAAAGCCCTATCTGGAAATTCTTGAAAGTTACCAATATGAATCTAATCATACCGGGCTTGAAATTGCTGCCGCAATAGCGAGTCTTGCCCATGAAAAATCGCCACTATTGTTAGAAGATCTTCCCTCTCCTAGAGAAGATAGACGAGCGAGAAGAGACAATGAAGAGCGCTCAGGTGGCCGTGAACGCAACCGTAAACGAAAAGGACAAGAAGGGGCTTCACGTTCTGGAGAAGATTTTTCTAAAACAGCTGACTCATTGGCTGCTCACCCTGAAGTTGACATGGAGCGTTTTGTCATGATGGTTGGTTTTCAGGATGGAATTAAACCCGCGAATGTTGTGGGGGCGATTGCAAATGAGGTAGATGTTGAGAGTAAATATATTGGCCATATTAAGATTTATGATGATTTTACGTCAGTAGACCTGCCATCAGGTATGCCTAAAGAGAGTTTCCAACACTTAAAGAAGGTTCGGGTATGCGGAATCGCAATGAATATTGTGAAAGCCAGTGAGTTTGATCCGGAAAAACTGTCAAAAAGAAACAAATCAAAAAATAAAGGTGAGCGTAAAGGCTTTGGTGATAAAAAAAGAACCGCAAGAACACCACGCCGGAGTAAACCTGCACGAAAGAAGCAGGATTAAATAATCCTGACTGACTTCAATTAAAACTAAAGAACGACTAAAAAGGGAGTGATAATCGCTCCCTTTTTGCATCAATTGCTTTTTAATTATTTGGTTAACTTAACACAATCTATGACACATAAAGAGCTGATCAAGCAACAAGTGGCTTAAGTCATAAAACAACCTCAACCCATTTCAATTTCTCAATAACATCATAAATTTTTATTCCATTGATATTATTGGTAGCCAGTCAAATTTATCATATACAAAA
>CBDUHU010000586.1:0-3007 GCA_965366725.1 uncultured Kangiellaceae bacterium | reverse complement strand
TGATGCCGATGGTATTGGCTATCGAACATATCCTGGTACTCATCCAACTAAAGGATCTTATTTTACCAGGGGGTCATCCCATGACGACTATGCTGCTTACACTGAAGATAGTGGTATCTACGAAGCAAATATGCAGCAATTGGTAAAGAAGTGGGAAACAGCAAAAGAAGTTGCACCTCATCCCCAGATTAAATATCGTGATAAAGAATCAAGTGTTGGTGCAATTTTTTATGGTACAAGTGCTCAGGCCAGTTATGAAGCGCTGGATGGGTTAGAAGCTGAGGGTATTAAGGTTAATACCTGTCGGATTAAGTCTTTTCCATTTCATCCGGATATTGGTAATTTTATTAAACAACATGAAACTGTTTATGTTATCGAACAGAATCGTGATGCACAGATGCGTACACTTTTGATTAATGAATTTAATGTGGGAACTGAGCGCCTGAGTTCTATTTTAAATATTGATGGTATGCCGATTCGTGCTCGAAGAATCAAAAGAAAGATTGAGAGAATGTTAAACGGTGAAAATGTTAATCCATTCACCACTGCCAATAGCGGCAAAGAGGTTGAAGCATGAGTTATTTAAAGTCCACATTTAGACATCCCGATTCACCAAAAAATGAATTAGGATATACCGAAGCGAACTATGAAGGCGCTTTATCAACTTTGTGTGCAGGCTGTGGCCATGACTCAATTAGTAACTCAATTATTAACGCATGTTTTGAGTTATCTCTTGAACCACACAAAATAGCTAAAATGTCAGGGATTGGATGTTCATCCAAAACGCCAGCTTATTTTTTGTCTAAGTCCCATGGATTTAATTCTGTTCATGGACGTATGCCTTCAGTCACTACCGGGGCTAATATGGCTAACCGGGATCTGACTTATATTGGAATTTCTGGGGACGGCGATACAGCATCCATCGGCATGGGACAGTTTATGCATTTGGTGCGTCGAAACCTGAATATGGTTTATATTTGTATGAACAATGGGGTTTACGGATTAACCAAGGGACAGGATTCTGCAACATGCGATGTAGGAAGTGTTAGTAAAAAGGGCGTTCCCAATATGTATGAGCCTATGGATCTCTGTGAACTAGCAATTTCTCTAGGTTCCGGTTATGTGGCCCGAAGTTTTTCCGGCGATAAAGATCAGTTGGTTCCATTGATCAAAGGTGCTATCAAACATAATGGATTTGCCCTGATAGACTGTATATCACCATGTGTTACTTTTAATAATACACCTTCGTCAACCAAAAGCTATGAATGGGTACGCGATCATAAAGAAGCGACTGGAACCTTTGATCTGGTACCTCATGAGCAAGAAATTAAAGTGCAGAGCCCTGATGATTTAACTGAAAGTGTTACTTTGCACGATGGCTCAGTACTCAATTTACATCGTCAGCCAAACTCGCTTGATATTAAATGCCGTGAGTCAGTACTGACTGCACTGGAAGAAGCCAGGAAAAATAGCCAGGTTTTAACCGGTTTATTGCATTTGAATACTGATTCTCGCAATACTCATGAAATTATTAATAGTTCTCAGCGACCACTTAATAAAATGAATGAAAACGATCTTTGTCCTGGTAGTGATTTATTAGAAGCAATAAATCAGTCACTTAGATAAGCCTCTGATGAAAAAAATCGCTGTTAATGCTGCTTCAGGTAAAATGGGGCAGCAAGTAATTGGTCAGATAACTTCTCATGAGCAGGCACAACTATCGTCCGCTTTGTGTCGACCTGACCATCGGCTACTATCTCGAAAGGTTGGTCTCAATGATGTTGTATACTCCAGTGATATCAATAGTGGACTGAATAAAAGTGACGTTGTAATTGATTTTAGTTTGCCGCAAGCTACATTGGATTTAATTCCCTTTGCGATTAAAACAAATACGCCCTTATTAGTAGGCACCACCGGCTTCAGTTCTGAACAAATGATCACGCTTCATGAAGTGGCGAAACAGATCCCCCTATTACTTGCTCCGAATACCAGTATAGGTGTTAACTCAACCTTAGCGCTGTTAAGTCAGGCAGCTAAGATGTTGGGTAAAGAAGCAGATATTGAAATCATCGAATCCCACCATAAACATAAGGTTGATGCACCGTCCGGTACAGCGATTAGAATGGGGCAGACAATTGCTGAAGCTATGGGTGAAAAGTTTGAAGATATAATGGTTACCGAGAGTCGCTTTCAGGAACGCAGTCGTGATAAAGGGGAAATTGGTATGTCTGTGATCAGGGCCGGTGAAATTATCGGAGAGCACAAAATTCTTTTTGCTTTGGACAACGAAATAATCAGTATTGAACATAAAGCCCAAAACCGCCAATGTTTTGCTGAAGGTGCTGTTGCTGCTGCTATCTGGCTAGCAGAGCAGAAGCCCGGTTTTTATAGTATGCAGAATTTTATTGAGCGAAATCACTAAAAAACCAGCGTCTAAATTCTTTAAACGCTGGCTCCGGTTAGCCTCAGAATATTGAGTTAGCTTTGTTCTGGTGTAAAGTTCTTTTTCAAATAGTAATCAACGCTAAAGTATTTCCCACCACCGCTAAAAAATAGTGCAAGTAGCATAACAAAGTAGGTTACACCAAACTCTATACCGTTGTTAGAAGCTGTTAACCCGCCTTTTTCAGTTAGCCAAGCGTAATTACCGTGCTCTCTTAACAGATCTTTTGCAATACTTAGTCGTTCAAGCGCTTGTTCGGCATTGGCATTAGCGCCCCAACTCATTAAGTCATGGGTTGCCTGCCAGCCATTTTCCCAATGAACAGCGAATATTGCGACCAACATTGTTAGCATTAAGGGGATACTAATCCAACGTGTTGCAAGCCCCAGAAGTAATAGTACGGCGCCAATAATCTCAGTGCCTGTGGCCATAGCCGCCATTAGTGTTGGAAATGGTAGGCCCAGTCCCCAGTCGGAGTTGCCGAACCATTCGACAATATTTTCAAAGCCATCCAGTTTGTTCATACCTGCAACCCAGAAAACTGGTACTAAAAATAACCTTAAC